>JABHJM010000053.1 GCA_018691995.1 Candidatus Iainarchaeum sp. | reverse complement strand
TAATTAAGTCATCAATAAATTCTGTTTGATTAATTATAAGTGGACTTTTTCCTCTTGAAGAAGGAAACTTATACACCTCTTCTTTTGCAAGCGTTCTATCTTTCCATTCTTCTTTTCGCATAGCACGTAAAATATTCATTTCTTTATCACAAAGTATTACATTCCCCTTTGCAAATAATTCTAATAATAAATATTTTTCTGGAAATTCTAAAATAACAATTCTATCAAGGCCATGTTGCTTAAAAGAAATAATTCTTTGATTAAATAAATGTTTTTTTAAAAATGCGCTAAAACCGCCAGGATTTTGTTTTGCATTAAGTGCTTTTTTTGAAATAAAAAAAGAATTTGGAGTAACAACTAATGTTTTATCTCCCTCTTTAGTGTGGACTTTTATTTTCATCCACCCATTTTCAAGGGTTTGTAACTTGTTAATGAATCCATTTACAAGTAATTGATTCTCTTCAACTAAATGTTTTAACGCCAAGTTACTAAGTTGAATTGCTTTTTCCATTAATAAGAATTAGTTCTTTGTTATTAAAAAATTAGGCTTTTACTTTTTTGGCATTCCAGAATCATCTTTCATATATTTCATGAAGATTTTTACAAGTCCAGGACGAGTAACAAGTTTTTTAGATAATAGTAATAATTTGTCTTTTTTAGTTAGTGCACCGTTTCCAATTTTTAGTGCTTCATCCATTGTAATACTTCCAGCCAAATAATTAAAATCATCATCTTTTAATTGTTCAAGTAAATGTCTTCCCTTTAGTCTTTTCTTAAGTTCGTTCCCTCGTGTGTTATACCAATCAGGAGTATATGCTTCTAAATCTTCATTAGAATATTTTTCTGATTTAATGGCTTTTAGAGCATGTTTTGCAGCAAGTCTTCCACCTTCAAGAGCAATTCCAATTCCACCACCATGGATTGGATCAACCATGTGCCCTGCGTCACCAGCAACAATTAAATTATCAGCTTCCATTTTGTCTAAAAATCCGCCAACTGGAATAGCTCCAGCATTAACTTCAATAATACTTCCGTTTGCAAGTCCATCTTGTTCGCTAATCCATTTATCTAAATAATATTTTGCAGTTTTTTCTTCATAAGCCCCTATTCCAATTCCAACATTTGCAGTTCCGTTTCTTTTTGGAAAAATCCAAACATACCCTCTTGGAGCAATATCTGTTCCAAAGTATAAATGTAATAAGTGTTCATCATATCCACTAACACCAGTCATTTCATATTGGTATCCAGCATCAGTTTCATTAAGATCAAGTTTTGTATTAAGTCCAAGCATTTTAGCAGTTAATGAATCAACACCATCACACGCAACAACTAATGGAGTGCGAACTGTCCTTGTTTGATTATCTGCTTCAACAGTTAAAATAACTTCGCCATCTTCTCTTTTTGCACTAATAACTTGATGTTTTAACAAAATTTTTGCTCCAGCTTTTGCTGCTTGTATTGCCATATCTTTTTCAAACATTTTTCTTTCAAGAACATAACCCATTACTTCCTTTCTTTTCATTTGAACTCCTTCACCATTTGGAGCATAAAGTGCTGCTCCATGTATTGGTTGAACAGCCCATTCTTTTTTTGGTTTAAGTTCAAGTCGATTAAACCAGCCTAGTCCAAGCCCTTCAGCACATCTTTTTGGACATCCAATTTCTTGTTTTCTATCCAAAATTAAAACATTAACATCTTCTTTTGCAAGATCTATTCCAGCAGCAAGTCCAGCGGGCCCCGCTCCAACAATTACTACATCATAATTATCTTTCATTTCCATTAAATCACTTCTCAACTTTATTTGCTCCAACCGGACAAATACTCACACATGCTCCACAATTAATACATTTTTTTGGATCAATAATAAGCCTAGTATCTTTTAGAGTAATTGCTTGTACTGGACAAACGCCAACACAACCACCACAGTATAAGCATTTTTCAAAATTATTTTTTGCAGCCATATTATCACGAGTAAGATAAGAAAATAATTAAGGATAGGCTTTATAAATTAAACTTTTGCCATTTTTAATTATTAATTTATTCTAGAAATTGTTCATATTTTTCAGAATTAAATCGGTAAAGGAATCGCTTAATTTTACTTCCTTTAAAAGTATAATTGCTTAAAATATCAGTTTTTTTGCCAAAATACTTGTCAAACTCATCTTTTTGAGGAGCGTCAAGTATCAAAAATTTGTCTTCAATTTCTGTTGAAACAAAAGCATGTGTTTGAAGGTTATCAAGTTCAGCAATAATGACTTCTGCTTTGTCATCTCCAAGAGCTTTCATACAAGCACATAAAAAAACAGATAAATCCTCATCATCAGCAGTTTTTATTTCCATTATTTCGCGTGCACTCATCCAATAATTTAATGATAATTCAGCGTCAACATAGCTAATTTCATCCGTAACAAATTTGTAGGTATTTCGAAGTGATTGTTCATAATTTTCGTTTTTTGTATCTTCAACAATGCTTTGAATAGTAAGGTCAGTTCCATCAACTAAATCTTTTATTTCCCCAATTGTTCTTTGTTCACGTTCATTGATAATATCTGCATATTTTTGCAATAAGAATTTGCACAAGTTTAGTTCGTCGTTTTGAGCCATACTATACATAACCTAGTCCAGAAAAGCTTAAAAATAGGGATTTTGTAATGTTCTTATGGATGAAAGAATCAAACAAGACATACTAATGTTTTTAATAGTGCTAATATCTTGTTTAATTTTTGTTGGGGCTGTTGAAACATTTACTGGGGTTTTATCTCAAACAAAAGAACGAAATCTTTCAAGTCAACAAACAATTGATTCAATTCAAGATATTATTAAAAATGGAAAAACAGACATAACTGATTTGAATCCAGAATTAGCTTTTTATGATAATTTTTTTCCCAAGAGTTTGTTCTGAAAAGGTGATTATTTCATCATTATCTTTTCTAGTTTGTTCAATAAGTTCATTTTTTTCTCTTTTAATTTTTCCTTTTTTCTCAATTAATTCTTCATTCGTTTTTTTAGCGTGTTTTATTTTGTTTTCTTCTAAAGCGAGTTCTTTTTGAGCAGTATTTTCTTTTAATTTGGCTTCAAGTTCAGATTGTTTTTTTTGAATTTCATTAAGTTTCCAAAAAACTTTTTCAAAAAAGTTAAATGTTAATAATTCATTTAAAGCATTAAGTCGTTTTTCTTTCTCTCTCTCTTTTAATTCAATTTTTTCATCATTAATGGCTTTTACAACTTCTTGTAATATTTCTTTAAATTTTTCTCCACTTGGATCTTTTTTTAACGCAAGCATAGGATTTGTTAACATTCCATTTAGTATTTCTTGTTTTTCTTTATCAATTACCCAACGCCCAGAACTAACAAGTGAATTAAATCTTTGTAATGGACGATCAATTGTTGAAAGTAATGAAGAAACTTCAGATTTAAGTTTTTGTTTTTGGGATGCAAGAGACGCTTTTTCTTCTTCAAGTTTTTCAAGTAAAAGCATTCCTTCTCCTTTTTGTGTTTCTTTCTTTTTTTCTTCAACACTAGTTATTTCTTTTTCTTTAGAAACAATTAATATATCGATTTCATCAATTTCTTTATTGAGTCTTTCTATTTCATTACCAACACGTTGCACATCTAAAATTTTTTCTTTTACTTTTTCAAAATTAAACATTTCACTTTCATTATCGAGTAATTTTGCAAGTTCAGTAAAATTATTTAACATTCCTTGCAAGCTTTCTCCAAGTGATTTCATTTCATCTTTCATATATGCACTAGTATATGCAATATTTTTTCGAAAAGACATTATTTCATTTACAAGAATAGCATTTCCTTCTCCAGAAAATGCTTTTACATCTTCTAAAGTATTTCCTCGATCGGCAGGATCCATTTTTATGAGTAATTTTTCAAGTTGTTTTTCAATTTGTTTTTTTGAAGTGAAAGCTGCTTTGTTAAATCGTTGGTTTTCTTTTTCCTCCAAGTCTTTTGATTTGATATCTTCAAGTAATTTTAAACTTTTTATATGTAAAAATTTTATTTCAGACATTTTTTTAGCAGTGTTCATTTCAAGTTCTTTTTTTCTTGCATCAAAATTCTTTTCAATTATAGTAGGAAGTAATTCAAGAGTAGTCTCAATTGTTTCTTCTTTCTTTTCTTTTGATCCAAAAACCTTTCCTAAAAAACCCATACTAATTGTAGTATGCCAAAGGTTAATTAAATGAATTATTTTGGCTTAACCGGCACATAGCCCCAAAACCCTTTATAATTGCAATAGAACATATTCTGTTAATGGATTGCAAAATGGAAATTATAAAGCGAGATGAAGAAGGATTTTTTAGTGCAATTGAAGGAATTGTAAAAAAAATAAAACCCTTGGAAAAAATTGTTGTAATTCATCACTATGATGCGGATGGATTAACAAGCGGGGCAATTGCAGTCAAGGCTCTTGAGAGAGAAGGAAAAAAAGTAACTCATTTATGTTTGAAACAAATTTATAAAGAAAATATTGAAGAAATAAAAGCTCTTGGAGAGAATTACTTATTTGTTGACTTTGGTTCGGGACAACTTGATTATTTAAAAAGTGATCTTGGAGAAGATAATACTTTTATTTTAGATCATCACGAACCACTAAAACACAATGGAAAAATTATTGGACATAAAAACCACGTGAATCCACTTCTCTTTGGAATTGATGGTGGGAAAGAGTTGAGCGGAGCAGGAGTAACCTTTTTTTTCGCACTAGCACTTAATAAAAAAAATTCAGATCTTTCCACACTAGCAATTATTGGAGCCTTAGGGGATATGCAAGATTTTCACGGTCAGCTCGAAGGAATAAATAGAAAAATAATTGAAATTGCAAAAAATGAAGGCGGTCTTGGAGTAAAACAAGATTTACGATTATATGGGAGAATTTCAAGACCTCTAGTTTCATACTTAATGTTTTCTAGCAATCCAATTCTACCCGGTTTAACAGCAAATAGAGAAAATTGTATTTCTTTTTTGACAGAAAATAATATTCCAATTCAATTTGCAGACCAATGGCTTTCATATGAAGATTTAATGCCAGAGGATAAACAAAAACTTTCTTCTGCACTAATAACATATTTGGCAATGAATGAAGTTCCAGAATGGAAAATAAAATCGCTCATAGGGGAAGTGTATACTCTTGAAAATGAAGAAAACAAATCACCTCTTCGGGATGGGAAAGAAGCAGCAACACTTGGAAATAGTTGTGGGAGACATGCAAAACCAGAAGTTGCATTAAAAGTTTATTTAGGAGATCGCGATTTAGAAGGAGCATATGGGGAAGCACTTGCATTAATGCAAGAACACAGAGTAGCTCTAAGAAAAGGAATAGAATTTGTTGAACAAAACGGAGTTGAAGAAAAAAGTTCTTATTATTTTTTTGATGCAGGAAGCGAAATACAAGATTCTTTAGTTGGAATAATTGCAGGAATGTTATATGGGTCAGTAATTGATGAAAACAAACCAATAATTGCTCTTGGAAGATATGACAAAGATACAATAAAAGTTTCTGGAAGAGGGACAAGCACACTAATAAGACGCGGGCTTAATTTGGGATTAGCATTTAAAGAAATAGGAAAAAAAATTGAAGGTGTTGAGGGTGGGGGTCATTGTCTTCATCCAAACACATTAATACAAAAGGAAGATGGGGAAATTTGCCCAATTTCAGAAATAAGAAAAACTGATTATGTGCTTGGAAGAGCTAATAACCAATTAATTAATTCAGAATGCAATAAAACTTTCAAAATTAAGAAGAATAAAATTATTTGTATTAAAACGCCAGTTTCAAAAATTATTGCTTCTGAAGATCATCGGTTTTTTAAATATGAAAATTTTGGGATAATTGAAATTAAGGCAAAAGATTTGAAAATAAAAGATTTTATTTTAGGAGTAAAAGAAATTCCATTTATTGGCAAGCAAATCCCCCTTAAAAGTAATTCATACATATATCTTGAAGAAGAAGGAATTTTACAATTTAAGAAAAAACGGCTTGCTAAGGGGTTTACACGAAAACAATTGCACGCACAATTACTTATTAAGACACAAAGTGTTGGTAATCTTAAGGGTTTGGAATTGTTATACAGCCATAGAATATTAGAAAATTGTTTAACTGACTATTTAAAAGTGTTAGGCATTAATAAAAACAATTTTATGAAAAAATATTTAAAAAGACAATTTAACTATAATTCTAAATTTTTAAATAAAGAGGTTGCTTGGCTTGTTGGTTATATTCAAGGTGATGGGTATATTGATAAAAAAAGAATTGAATGTAAAGAACCCAGTGAACAAATAATAAATACCTTTGAAAAATATATATCAAAAAATTTTAATCTAAATACAACTCTGGTGGATATGAAAACATATAAAAAAATTCGTGTTTATTCAGCTGAGTTATGTAGATTTTTTAAAACCAATCTTCCTGAAAGTAAATTATTGTCTGGATCATTAAGGGTTCCAAAAAATATAATGCGTGCTAAAAAAGAAATAATTGCATTTTATTTACGGGGTGTTTTTGATGCAGACGGGGGTGTTTTTGACAGGTTTGTACATTTAGATATGATAGATCGAGATTTTCTTAAAACAATTCAATTATTACTTTTACGATTTGGGATTTTGTCCGGGCTTAGAAAGACTTCTGAACATAAAGTAAGTTGGAATGCCCAAAAATGTTATAGGTTAGATGTAACTGATTTTGAGTCATTAAAATTATTTTCTAAGAAGGTTGGATTTGCCAAAAATTCTAAAAAGGCAAAAACACTAAAAAAGATTATTATAAAACAAGCAAAAAAGAAACGAAATTCAGGGATTTTATCTCCAATTACATATGGTTTAATGAGAGAGTTTGTTCGAGAATATAATATTCCAAGAAAACTTTTTAACCCACAAGTTATATACAAAAGAACTAATATTAAAAGAATGAATTATATTACTTTAAAAGAAAAATTTATTCAACCAATATTAAAAAATGAAAAATTTATTAAAAATGTGGCAATGAATAAAATTAAATTATTTAATAAATTATGTTTTGATAGTAATT
>JABHJM010000029.1 GCA_018691995.1 Candidatus Iainarchaeum sp. | reverse complement strand
TGGATCTATTGATCCGATAAGAGTATTTTTATTAGTTTTGTTTGGAAAAATTATATGGTGAGTAAATGGGAAATGGAGAATTCGCAGCTTTAGGGCTTATTAAAAGAAGAAAGAAATGGATGAAAAAAGACACTCGTGAAATTAAAAAAGCTAAAGCTAAGAATAAAGTTCAAGATAGTTTACTTGCAGGTTCTCCAAGCGGACGCGGAATTGTACTTGAAAAGAGAGGAGTAACTGCAAAACAGCCAAACTCAGGAATTAGAAAATGTGTTAGGGTTCAATTAATTAAGAACGGAAAAGAACTAACAGCAATGGCACCAAAAGATGGGGCAATTAAATTTATTGATGAACACGATGAAGTTTTAGTAGAAGGAATTGGTGGTTCTCAAGGTGGAGCTAAAGGAGACCTTTGGGGAGTAAAATATCAAGTAACACACGTTAATGGTGTTGCTCTTGAAATGCTAAGAACTGGAAAGAAAGAGAAGAGCAAGAGATGATGAATTATGGTCGATGAAAAGAAAATTGAAGAAAAAGTCGAAGCACCAAAAAAAGAAGTTGTTGCTCCAAAAGTTGAAGTTAAAGCAGAAGCAAAATCTGCACCAAAAGTTGAAGCTAAAAAAGAATTTGTTAAAAGAGAATTTAAAAAAAGAGATTTTCACAAACCAGCATACGCACCAAAACAAGAAGAAAAAACTATTATTGTTAAGAAAAAAAGTCAATTTGCAAAGTACAAATTATTTAACAGATGGAGTTTTGATGAAGTTATTATTTCAGATCCAAGCCAAGTTAAATATATGAATTTAGAACCACTTATTGTTCCACACACATTTGGAAGAAAATCACAAGGAAGATTTGCTAAACAAAACATTAATGTTGTTGAAAGACTTGCAAATAAAATGATGCGAAGTGGACAAGGAAAAAGAAAACTTTCTGGAAAATACATTCGAGGAAGACTTGGTTGCGGAAAAAAAGTTCAAGTAATGCAAATCGTTGAAGGAGCATTTGAAATTATCGAAACAAAAACAAAAAAGAATCCTATCCAAGTGTTGGTAGATGCAATCTCAAATGCAACTCCACACGAAGATGTTACAAGAGTAAGAAAAGGAGGAGTTGCATACTCAGTTGCAGTAGACGTATCTCCACTAAAAGGACTTGATGAGTCACTAAAAAATATTGCTCTTGCTGGATTTGGAAATTCGTTTAATAAAAAAACAAGTGCAGCAGAAGCACTAGCAGAAGAAATCATTGCAGCAGAAGCAAATGATGCAAAAAGCATTGCAATTAAACGTAAAGATGAAGTTGAAAGAATTGCAAAGGCCTCAAGATAATAAGTTTTATACATAATTGGAGTGGTGAGTTAAGATGGGAAGAAAAGAAGAAATGGTTGCATTAATCCAAAAATTAATGGCTAATCAAAAAAATATAAGAAATTTTGGAACAGTTGCCCATATTGATCACGGAAAAACTACTCTTTCTGATGCACTAATTGCTGCAGCAGGACTAATTAACTCTGATTTATCTGGTGAAGTTCAAATGATGGACTACGAAGATCAAGAACAAGATCGAGGAATCACTATTAACTCTGCAAATATTTCATTAGCAGTACCATGGGAAGACCAAGAATACTTAGTAAACTTAATTGACACTCCAGGACACGTTGACTTCACAGGAGAAGTAATCAGAGCTATGAGAGCAGTTGATGGGGTTGTTTTAGTAGTTGATGCAGTTGAAGGAGTAATGCCTCAAACAGAAACTGTAATTAGACAATCATTACGAGAATATGTAAAACCAGTTTTATTTATTAATAAAGTTGATCGAATAATTTCTGAATTAAACGCAACAGAACAACAAATGCAAGAAAAATTTGTAAAAGTAATTGCACAAGTAAACACTTTAATTGAAAGAAATGCGCCTGATCAATTTCGAGAAGATTGGAAAGTTTCAATTGAAAAAGGAACTGTAGCTTTTGGTTCAGCAAAAAAGAAATGGGCTGTTAGTGCACCATACATTGCAAAAAGCGGAGTTAGCTTTAAACAAGTTTATGAATTTATGAAAAATGACCAACAAGATGAACTCGCAAAAAAGAGTCCAGTTGATCAAGCAGTAATGCAAATGGTAATTGAAAACTTACCTTCACCACTTGATTCACAAAAATACCGAATTGGAAAAATTTGGGGTGGAGACAAAGAAAGCGAAATTAGCAAATCAATGGAAAGCTGTAATGCTACTGGAAAACTTGGAATGGTTATAACTGATGTATCAGTTGATCCTCACGCAGGAGACGTTGCTACTGGAAGATTATATTCTGGAACTGTTAAAAGCGGAGACATGGTAACTGTTAATTCTACAGGACAACAAATCAAAATCCAAAAGCTTGGAGTTTACATGAGCGGAGACTTTTTAGTAATTAATGAAGCAAGCGCAGGAAATATTGCTGCTATTGTTGGAGCAAAAGACATTTATGCTGGAGAAACACTTTCAACAGTAGAAGATATGAAACCATTTGAAAGTTTCATGAGTAATGTGAAACCAGTAATGACAATTAGTATTGAAGCAAAAAATCCAAAAGATTTACCAAAATTAATTGAAGTACTTAAAAAACTTGGAAAAGAAGATCCAAATCTAAAAGCTACAATTAATCAAGAAACTGGAGAACACTTACTATCAGGAATGGGAGAACTTCACCTTGAAGTAAATATTTATAGAATTAAAAACGCAAACGGAATTGAAGTTGAAACAAGTGAACCAATTGTTGTTTACCACGAAGGAATTGTTGGAGGGAGCGAAACTCTTGAAACAAAATCTCCAAATAAACACAATAAGTTCAAAATTAAAATTAGTCAAACAAAACCAGAACTAATTGAAAATTTGATAGATGCTGATATGAACGGTAAAGTAAAACCAAAACATAAAGAAAGTATTGACAAATTAAAAGCAATTGGATTTGAAACTGACACTTCAAAGAAAGTTTGGGCTGTTGTTGGAACAAATGTTTTAATTGATAGAACAAGAGGAATCCAAGCTCTAAACGAAATCAGAGAACTTGTAATTGAAGGATTCACTGACGCAATGACAGAAGGACCTTTAGCAAAAGAACGTGGACAAGGAGTAACTTTAGAATTAATGGACGCAACTTTACATGAAGACTCTATTCACAGAGGACCAGCTCAGGTTTTACCTGCTATTACTCGTGGAATATATGCATGTATGTTACAAGCAGGAACTAAAATTTACGAACCAAAACAAACTCTAACAATAACTGTACCTGAAGACCAAATGGGTTCAGCAAGTAGAGAACTTGGATCACGAAGAGTACAAATTACTGAAATGAGACAGGAAGGAGATTCAAGTATTATTATTGGAAAAGCTCCAGTAAAAGAACTAATTGGATTCTCTTCTGCTATGCGTAGTGCTACACAAGGTAGAGCTATTTGGACAGCAGAATATTACGGGTATGAAATCCTACCTCCTGAACTACAAGAAAGTACAATTAACGAAATTAGAAAAAGA
>JABHJM010000056.1 GCA_018691995.1 Candidatus Iainarchaeum sp. | reverse complement strand
TTTTTTGATAAACCAACAATTTTGCCTGCAAAGTATCCACTTCCAAGTTTTGCTAAAATAGAACCAACAATTAAAACAGGCAATATGAGACTCATTGAATTTACATTCCAAAGAACACCAAGGTCAAGTTCCATTCCAACAACGAAAAAGAAAACAGGAACAAACATTCCATAACCAAGAGTGTGTAATTTTGTGTGAACAATTTTTGTTTTTTCTTTCATTACAACTTTTGAAAGAGAAAGCCCAGCTAAAAATGCTGCTAGAATTGGATGAACTCCTAAAAGTGAAAAATAAAGTAAGATTCCAATTAACATGATTACAACAAAACGTAATTTTTCTTCATAATTTTTATAACCAGTTAATTCTTTTTGCATTATAAAATCCGAAACCTTTGGAACAATCTTAAAGAGTATTCCAATCGACACTATTAGAAGAGGGAAATAAATCCATAGTGGTAAAATTGTTATTGGCGAGTTACTTTGAAATATTACTCCAAGTGCAATTAAACTTATTACATCTGCAACCATTACCGCTGCTAAGATGAGTTGGATTGTATTACGACTAAGTGCTTTTGCCTCTTTTAGAGATGGAACAATTAATGCAACTGATGATGAAATAAATACAATCCCTATCAAAACGGCAGTTTCTATTGGATATCCAAAAAATAACATTATGCCAAACCCAACTAAAAATGGAATAAATCCATTAAGCACTGCCATCACAATTATTTTTAGTTTTGATTTGTTAATAACGGACATATCTGTTTCAAGTCCTGCCATTAGCATCAAAAATGCCATTCCAAGAAAACCAAAAAATGAAACTACTGCATCAACCTGCACATAACCAAGTAAATTCGGGCCAAAAACCGCCCCTGCTAATATTATAAGAGTAATAAAAGGCAAACGAAATTTCTTTAGTAATTCTGGAATAATTAGTCCAAGAGTTAAAACTGCTAGTAAGACAATTAGAGTACTCTCTGCAGGAATTATTAATAACATAATACAAAGACATAAAACAGATATAAATAACTATCTAAATATCAAAGAATGAAATAAGAGATTTTTCCAGCCCACTAAAAAAGTTTATAAATGATTGTGGGCACCCTTTCTTTATTGGTGGGCAAAGCAAACTAATGATTATTATGCCTCGGTGGCTCAGTAGGTAGAGCGTCCGACTGTTAATCGGATGGTCGTAGGTTCAAGTCCTACCCGAGGCGTTTTCTTTTTATAAAACATATGTATAAAACAACAAAAACTCTACTTTGTGAATGGGAAATTTCAACTATTACGTTTTGCACTGGCATCTAAAACAATCAGGAGTTAGAATTGTTATTGAAAATATGCATGAAGCATTGAGCAAATATTCAAAAAATAACTTTTCAATAATTTCATCAGGACAACAAGAAGCAGTTGATTCTCTAAAAAGAATCAAACAAATAAAAATTCCTGAACTAAGCTATTCAAAAGAAAAGTTCTCTTCAAGAAACAAATTAGAGAAAAAAGCAACAAAAATTGCAATAAAAATTGAGAACAAACTAGATCTAACGAAACAATGCGTTATACATTCCCACAACATAAATCTTTTCAAAAATGCAACCGCTTCAACAGCACTAAAAATTCTTGCTAAAAGAAATCCAAAAAAAGTAACCTTGCTAATGCAAGTTCACGATTTTGCAGAAGATGACCGAAAACCTTTGCTTGATTTGATGTTAACCTGCACAGGGAAAAGAGATCAAAAAGTTGCTGGAGAATTAGCATTCCCTCAAGAAAAAAATATTTTCTATATGACAATTAATTCAAGAGACAAAAGACTTCTTAGAAAGACTGGGATTTTAAACGAAAAAATATTTCTTTACCCTAATGCAATAAACATTTCCAAGTTCAAACAAAAACCACTAAAAGAAAAACGCTTATTAGAACTAATAAATAATTATGCCAAAAGAGAAGGGTTTAATTTTTCAATGAAAAGAAAAATATTATTGTACCCAGTAAAACTAATACAAAGAAAGAATATTGCAGAAGCAATTCTCTTATTGAAATTAATTAATAATCAAAAAAATAATTATCA
>JABHJM010000064.1 GCA_018691995.1 Candidatus Iainarchaeum sp. | reverse complement strand
TAAAGAAAAGGTGGAAAAATTACTTGAGGAATATAAAGAATTAATGAATAGAAGTCGTGAACGTGATGCAATAACAAAGGCAAATGAAATTTCTGCTCTTGGAAACAAATTTTTACAAGACTTGGAACCTTGGAACGTAGTAAAAACTGATCCAGTAGTAGCTGGAGGAGTAATTGCAGAATGTATTGATTTGTTCAAAGTACTTGCATGTGTTTATTATCCATTTACTCCAGTTGCAGCAGAAAAAGTTGGAAAAATGATTGGATTTGATGTAAAGAGTGGTTTTGAAAAAGTTTTTGAAGAAGTAAAAGAAGGAACAGAAATTAAAAGCGTTGGAATTTTATTTGAAAAACTTGAAAAAGATCAAGTAAATGGACTTCGAGAAAAATTTAGTGGAAAATAATTTTCATTTAACAAAAAATAAATCTTTGTGGTGTTAATTTGATACAACCAAAAAAAGCAGTAATAAAAATGAAGGATTACTCTCCTCCAACAGCAGGAAGGGCAAAAAAACTTAGACTTGATTTTAATGAAAACACAATTGGATGTTCACCAAAAGTTATTGACGCACTAAAAAAAATCACTTCAAATAATTTAGCAGTTTATCCAGAATATGGTTTGTTTAAAAAAATATTAAAAGAATATGTTGGAGTTAGTGAAGAAGAAATTTTTATTTCAAATGGTTCGGATGATGGAATCAAAACAATAATTGATACTTTCATGGAAAAAGGAGAAGAAATTATTATTCCTTCTCCAACATTTGCAATGTTTAAATTTTATGCTTCAATAGTAGAAGCAAAAATAACAGAAATTCTTTACAATGAAGATTTGTCATTTCCAACAAAAAAAGTTTTAGAATTAATTAACAAAAATACAAAAATTGTTGTGATGGTTAATCCAAATAATCCAACAGGAACATCAATAAGAAAAGAAGACATAATAAAAATTACAAAAAAAGCACAAGAAAACGAAGCAATAGTTTTGATTGACGAAGCTTACTTTGAATTCTATGGGGAAAGTTGCATTGATCTAATTTTTGAGTACGATAATGTTTTTGTAACAAGAACTTTTTCAAAAGCATTCGGTCTTGCGGGACTACGTCTTGGTTACACAATTTCAAACAAAACTAATATTAGTGCTCTTGCAAAAGAAGGATCGCCCTACGGAGTAAATACACTTGCATTAATTGCAGGGGAAGCAGCACTGAGCGATGTTGAATTTGTAAAAAATTATGCTAATGAAATCTTGGAAAATAAAAAATATGTCGAAAAAGAACTTGAAAGTATGGGACTTGATACTTTCCCAACAAGTGCAAATTTTATACTTACAAAATTTGGAAATAAATGCGATAAAGTAGCCAATTCTTTAAAAGAAAAAGGAATTTTAGTGAGAAATAGGACAAAAGATCCACTTCTAAATGGGTGTATTAGAATTACAATTGGAACAAAAGAGCAATGTGAACAGCTCTTAGAAGAGTTAAAATTAATACTTTCTAAAAAATAATGCTGTTATTATAGTATCCATTTAGAAACCTAAGATATTACTTTGATTTATAAAGATTTTCCATTTATTTCTATTAGAAATTTGGGGTTTTGGTGACAAAATGATATGTTTTATCGCACTAATAGTATTTGCTATTCTAGCATTATTTTCAGCAAAATACAGAGCATATTTCAAAGAAGCACTAGACTGTGTTTTTCGAAAAGCAACCCTTAGAAAATGCACAACTAGTTTTGATAAAAAAATGAAAATGAAAGTTACTTCAAAGATTTCAAAAAGAAATAAAAAATTTGGAAGAGTAGTTTACAAAAACTTTGATCTTATTACTTGGATAATAACAATTGTTTCAATTATTGTAATGATTTATTCGCTTTGGTTTGGAGCACTTGGAGTATACAATTTCTATGCATACGGAAATTGTAACGGGCCAGAAAGTAATGAATTTTGTGTTTATGATGCACTAGCTGGAACGGAGGTTCCAAATCCAAATGTCACAACAATTTCTTCTTGTGGAGAACTTGGAGAATGTGCAGACAATTGCACCGCACCAAATTATGGGGAATGCGAGGGAGAATGTTCTTGCGGACAAGCAACGTGTGAGCATTAATTATATGTATTTTTTTAGAAAAATGGAGGGAAAAAAATGACAACAAAGAAAAAAACAACACATAAAACTCATAAAACTCATAAAGCAAAAGCGCATGAGAAAAAGAGTCAACATGTGTCAGACAAAATTTCAACAACTTCACTAACAGAAAATATTGCAGTACTTGCAGTAGCATTTTTAGTTATTGGATTAATTGTTGGATCACTAATAAGTTATGGGGCATTTATGATGAATGGTCCAGTTGAGCCTATAATCACTGACGAACAAGGTGCAAATCTTGGGGCAAGTGCAGCAGAAGTAGACGCTCTAAAACTAAAAGTAGAAGAGTATGTTAATACAAATATGCTTCCACCTGAGGTTACTTTCGCAATAAATGGAGTTGACCAATCAGACGAAGGAGTATTTGAATTTAGCTACACAATAACTCAAGCTGGAGAAGTTGTTGAAGAAGGAGAAATCCATTCAACAAAAACCAAATTGATTATTGGAGCAGTGGTTGATCTTGATGAAGAAATCGAACCACTAACACCACCTGCAGGGGCAGAAGTTGAAAAATTAGAAGTTGCAGAAGCAGAACTATTCATTTGGGGTTACTGCCCGCCAGGGGTACCAGCACTAGATGCATATGCGGATGCAGCAGCAGAACTTGCAAGTGTTGCAAATCTAAAAGTTGTTCTGTTCCACGATGGGCACGGTCCATATGAAACACAACAAAACAAAATACAAGCAGCAATTCAACAATTAGAACCAGAAAAATACTGGGGCTATGCAAAAGATTTCTATGAAGACGTATATCCAATATGTGTTCAAAGCAAATCAGTTGAATGTGATCTTGAAGAATCAACTAAATTAATGGAAAAAGTTGGAATTGACGCAGATGCAGTACTAGCTTTAGTTGAATCTGAAGGAGACGCTTTGTATGCAGCAGATGTACAAAGAGCAGCAGAGGTTGGAGTTAGTTCTTCACCATCTCTAGTAATAAATGGAACAAAACTTGATTCATTTAATAGAACTGCTGATGGATTCAAAACCGAAATTTGTTCAGGATTTATTAACGCTCCTGAAGCTTGTGGTATTGAATTAAGCGCTGTTGAAACAAAATCGACTGGAAGTTGTTAATTAAAAATAGAAAGGGATTTTTTCCCTTTCCATTTTTCTTTTTTTAATTATTTTGCTATTAATTTTATGTATGCTTGAAAAATTAAGAAGTAAAAGATTTCTTTTATTATTAACAATAATTAATTTAGTTGCTGGTTTTTATTCAATTTCATATTACTTTTGGCAACTTGAAAAAACAAATCCTTTATTTTGGATCTTTATAATTGATTGTCCACTTTATTCAATCATTTTTGGAATAAATTTATATTTAATGGCAAAAGAAAAAGCAAATCCATTACTTGGTTTTGTTTCAATTGTTGGAAGTTTAAAATATGGGCTTTGGACAATATTTGCATTATTGCTCCCTGGATTTATTTTTGCATTCCCAACCCTTCTTGTTGGTCATTTATTATTAATAGTTGAAGTAATACTTTTTTACAAAATATTTAAATTTAAAATAAAGCATTTGATAATTGTTTTAGGGTGGTTTTTGATAAATGATATTTTAGACTATTTTGTAGGGATTCATCCTTATTTTGAACAACAATTTTTTAATGAAATAATGTTATTTTCATTCGTAAGTACCTTTATTTTGGTCTTTTTAATAGCAATTATTTTCTCAAAAAGGTGAACATAAGGAATATAAATAACTCTCACTTATAATATTTCATTATGAACAGTTTAACAGGCCTTGGTGGATGTCGCGAAGTAGGAAGAAGCGCATTTTTACTTGATTTTGGTGAAAAATTTTTACTTGATTTTGGAGTAAAACTAAACCCTCTTGGAATAGAATACCCTCTTGATATTCGTGAAAACATAAAAGCAGCAATAATTTCTCACGCACATCTTGATCATTCAGGATTCCTTCCTTACTTTTACAAACATTCAGAATGTTTAAGTTTTATGACACAACCAACACTTGAACTAGCTGACATTTTATGGGCAGATAGTATAAAGATTGCTGAATTTGAAGGAATGGCTCCAAAATATACAAAAGCTGAAATTGAAAGAACACACAAATACAATTTTGTAGTCCCTTATAAGAAAAAGATAAATGTTTCTGATGAAGTTTCACTAGAATTTTTTGATGCGGGGCACATTCTTGGTTCATCTCTAACAAAATTAACAAGTGGTGAAAAATCATTCTTATACACTGGAGATTTTAAATTAGATGAAATGCAATTACACAGTGGTTGTGACATGAGCATGGGAAAAGTTGACTATATTATGATTGAATCAACTTATGGGGATCGTGAACATCCAAATAGAAAAGAAGTTGAGAGAAAATTGTGTGAATCTGTGCAAGACACAGTTGATCGAGGCGGATGGGCAATAATTCCTGCATTTGCTGTTGGAAGAAGTCAAGAAATTGTTGACATATTAACAAAATACAATATTACTGCAGACATTTATTTAGATGGAATGGGTAAAAAAGTTGCAGACCTGTATTTAAAACATGCAAATTTGATTAAAGATTCAAAAGGACTAAAAAGTGGACTACGACAAGTAAAATGGATTCGTGGACCAGGAGATCGAAAAAAAGCACTAAGAAAACCAAGTGTTATTGTCACAACAAGCGGAATGATGAAAGGTGGGCCAGTAATTGGTTATGTTCAAAAAGTAATGAAAGATCCAAATAGTAAAATTCATTTATCTGGTTATCAAGCAGAAGCGACTCCTGGAAGAATGTTACAAGAAGAAGGAAAACTTCCTTATGGAATTGAAGAAGCAATTGTAAAAGTTAATTGTCAATATGAAAAATACGATTTGTCTGCACATCCAGGTCAAAGCGAAATGATAAGAGCACTAAAAAAATGGTCTCCTAAAAAAATATTTTTAGTTCATGGTGATGATAAAGTTTTGCCATTATTCCAAAAGAGAATTAGTGATGAACTTGGAATAAAAAGCGAAATATTATCTCTTGGAAGTAAAATCGAGTTTGAGTAAAATGAGTTTTAAAAAATTTTGTCCAAAATGTGGCAAAGAAACTGATAAGTTAGTCGGAAATGAATGTCTAGACTGTTTCTTAAAAAAAACTAAACTTTTTACAATAAAAAGTCAAAAAATACTTGTATGTAAACATTGTAACAAAGCAATAATTAA
Organism: Candidatus Iainarchaeum sp.; assembly: GCA_018691995.1. Lineage (GTDB taxonomy): Archaea > Iainarchaeota > Iainarchaeia > Iainarchaeales > JAAZKV01 > JABIDZ01. Next base: position 2,547 of record JABHJM010000064.1, on the reverse strand, counting down.
AGGACACTGGGAAGATTTAAGTGAAAATCTTATTGAAGGAGAAGTGGCTTCAAAAGTAAAATTAAATACTGATTTTAATCTTGAAGATTATAAAGTTTTAGTAGAATTGCAAAAAATGGGTGCTGATGAATATGAAGCTTTGGTAAAAATAAAAGGTTTTATTTCAGGTAATTTATTAGAACAGGAAAAAATTGTTTGGGTTTCTCTAAAAGGCACACTGTGCGATTCGTGTATGAAACTTGATGCGGAGTATCGTGAAGCAATAATCCAACTTCGAGGAAAAGATAAAGAAGAATCAGAACAAATGTTAAAAATTACTCTTGATTTGCTTAATAAAGAAAAAGCAAAAGACTCTTTGAGCGGAACAAGTAAAATTGTTGAACTAAAAACAGGATTTGATCTTTGGATAGGTAGTAAAAAAGCTGCAGTAAAAGTTTCAAGATATGTTGCAAAACTATATAGTGTTAAATTAAAAGTTTCAAGCAAACTTATTGGTGAAGAAAAAAGTGGAAAAAGAAAATACAGATTTACTTTTTGTGTAAAACTTTAACTTTCATAATCAGACAATCTTTTTACAATCTCATCCATTGGAAGAGGGGTAGTAATTAGTGGAATTTTTTCACTCTCAGCAATCTTTATTGCAATAGGGTCAACATCTTTTTTGTCAAAATCTCCATGCAAAATAATCATACTTGGTTTCATGTCAGTTGAAAATCGTCCAACCTTAACTGCAATTAATGGGCTTCTTCCATTTTCAACATGCTTGAAAATAAGTGCACGATTTGGAGTTTTTCCATAAAGCATCATATACTCATGTACTGGAACTTCTAAAATAACTTTTAAAGAGTCAATAATGGTGTATCCAAAAATATGTTCATCTTTTAGTCTGTGTGGTAAACAAATAACTTTTCCTTCAATTTTTTTAACCATTTCACTTGCTTTTATTCCAGCAGAAAATTCGTGTCCTTCGAATGCTTTTACTTCATCTTGTTTGAAATCTTTTTCAAGTTGTTTAACAACTTTTCCACCACGGCTCTTGTCAAGTTCAATGAGTGCATTAACTAAACGAGAAACAACAACAATTCCTGGATTTTTTCGTCTTCCACCTTCATAATCACTAATTGTTGAAGAAGAAACTTTTAAGTGTCTTGCAAGTTCTGTTTGATGGATTGCAAATATCTCTCTCCATTTTTTCATACTTCCGCCAGGGTCAGTAGAAAGAGTAATCTCTCCAGCGATGGTCATTGCTAATTTATCCATTGATATAATACGCGAAAAACACTTTATAAATGGTTCGTCGATTGTCACTTAAAAAGGGTAAAATTTTCGACAATTAGTTTACAAAGTTTTTATTTAAACAGCTCCGCCGGGAATCGAACCCGGATCTCTTCCTAACTTCTCTTGTTGAGTAGGAGGGAAGTGTCATAAATCCACTCGACCACGGAGCTTTATAGAACTACAAAACTTAACTTTTATAAAAGCAACTTTAATGCGCCAGCAACAGCCAGTGGAATAACAAGATTATCATTAATTGGAGCAAACTCAATTATTGTGGCAACAATTGCGACAACTAGTGCAATTTCAAAAGGAACAAAAAATAATAAAATTATGGATGCGACAACAAAACAAGCAAGTGTTCCTTCAATAGTTTTTGTATAATGGTCGCGTGAAAAAATTTTGTGTTGTCCAATTGCTTTTCCAACTAAAGCAGCAGCACTGTCAGCAAATATTTGAACGCTAAGACCAGCTAGAACAAGATTCACCTCTCCGCGAAAGAAGTGAAGTAAAATTATTGCTGCTAAGAAAAACATCAGTGCTGCTTTTCCAGGGAAATGTTTTTCATGTTCACGTTCAACAAAGAAAATAATCTTTTCAAACAAAGGAATTTTTATTCCTCGTCGATGTAGTAAAGCAACAATTAGTCCAATGATAAATATTGCTGAAATTATTTGTAAACTAATTTCTGTTCCAAGAAAATAAATTATTAATAAGAAAAATATTCCAAATAGGATGTGAAAACTTTTTCTATAAACTTCTTTTTTCATAAAAATCTGTCCTACAATTTGTGTTATTTTTTCCTTACTAGTATCAAATAATGTTCTTTTTCAAAGGGTTCTAAAGAAACTATTTGAATAACGTTAAACATTTCTTCAAGTTTCTTTTTTTCATCTTCAAGAATTTCTTCTTTATCTTTTTGAGAAATACTTTTTGTTTTAAGAGAGAGTGCTCCAACTCCACCTTGTTTTAATAATTTAGAATTGCTAATAAAAATTTCTGTTTGGTTTCTTTGAGAAACGTCTTGAAATAAAACATCAGCATCACTAATATATTCTTCATATTCGCTTGGTTTTTGTGCATCAGCTAGAATTGGAAAAAGATTTTCTCGTTTTTCTGCTAAGTCATTTAATTTTTGCATTGCAATTCCACTTATATCAACACAATAAATTTCTCCTTTCATTCCAACTAAATCAGAAACATGGCTTACAGTTGTTCCTTCAGCAGAACCAAGATAAAGAACTTTTGCTCCATTAAAAAAAATATTTTCTT
>JABHJM010000046.1 GCA_018691995.1 Candidatus Iainarchaeum sp. | reverse complement strand
TGTTTGCAATGCAAGAATTTAATCAAAATAAAACAATTAAAAACAAAACCGATCCTGATTTAACCCCCATAACAGTTAATGAATTTACTTACCTAAATGAACAAGGAGATTACTTAATTAAAAATAATTCTGCTGAAAAAAATATTTTGATTTTGGGATCTTGCAGAGTTATACATCATTTGAATGCTTTTTTGAGAATAAAAGAATTTGGAGATAATTATAACTATGTAGTTATTAGAACTCAAAAAGGACTTAATGAAAAAATACAGGAAAACATTTTTTCAGATCCTTGCCTAGTTGGACTAATAAAAAACAGCGACATCTTTATTCATGAATACGTAATAAACTTTGAATATTTGAATACAGATCCAGATTGTGAAAAAAATATTTACAAGGTAAAAAAAGATTTTGAAAAAGATATTACTCTTCCAAATCTTCCGCTACTTTTAATGACGCTTGATCTTATGCTCTTATATCACGAGGAATTCAGAGAAAAATATAAAAAATACATTAGGAACATGGATAAATATTATAACGATTTAGTAAAAGACGCCTCCTTAATTCGTGATGGGAGCGTTGAAAAATATTGTGAAATTTGTGACAAATGCGACCTCTCAAGTTTGGGTAATTGGTTTAGAGACAATTATCAGAAAAAAAGAATGTTTTATAACAGCAATCACCCAAGCAACGAATTACAATATAAAGTATTGCAATCTGTTCTAGAAAAACATTGGCCCACAAAGAAGTTTGATTTAAGCAGGGTGGAAAAGTTATTTACACACAGAGAATTATTAATAAATCCAAGAAGAAGCTACTCTGATTTTGATGTTAAAGAACTAGGATATGTTTATGCACAAAATGAAGCGATGCCTTTAGAAAAACTTAATCGAGCAGTCCACGGCATACCCACTTATTTTTTGGAAAAGATAAATGATCTTGATTTAGATGACATTATTGCTGTTTTTACTGATGATAAACCAAGAGATGCTCTTATTTCTGCCGATGGTGAAAAAGCTAGCCACCTGCAAATCATAAATAATAATAAAATTATTGAAGTAATAGAAAATCCAAAAGAAATTAATGAAATAATTAATTTATTAAAAGAAAAAAAAGTTGGTTCTGTTGCCTTTGCAGATGTATCAAAAGAAACAGTTCAGGCATTTGGAAGAGCTGGAATGAAGAGTTATTCCATTGGTGGGTCAGTAAATGAATATTTATAAAATCAATTTTTTCTTTTCCATCACTTGGATGAGTGTACTAGCAGGAAGCAAAATAGAAATAGATAATGAGGAGTGTAATAAAAAATGAGTAAGAGAATAGTTCCTGTGTTTTATCATATTCCAAAGTGTGCAGGCACTTTTTTTAAATTTAAAATGATGATTCCAAGCTTAAGAAAAAAAATATCTGAAGAAAATAGTCTTTTAATATGCCAAAAAAAACCAAAAAAATTTTCACGCCTTGCTCAGTTTAATATAAATCTTGATAGCACATTTAAGATTCCAGGAAAAATTACATTTATTGTTGGAGTTGTGGAAAAAAATTATTATTGTAGTTCTCTTAGAAATTCAATTACATTAGAAAACTTTAAAGAATATTTAAGAAAAGAAAAAGTAGTGATTTATGGAGCAACAATTAATCCAATTGTCGGTAGTTTTAGTCAAAGTGTTAAAGTTATTGACGATTGTTGTAAAATTACCTCTTGCAAGCCAAGTTACTTTACAATTTTGCGAGAACCATTTGGTCGGCATAATTCTCTTTTTTATTATTTAAGAGATGTTGGAAAATGGGAAAGAAACTTTGGTACTTTTGAAAACATGTCTTTCAAAGAATATATTAAATCAACAAAACTTTCTGATAGTTGGTTAATAAGAAATTTAACAGAGATTTCAAATAACAAACCCCTAACTGAAAAAGAATATAAAAAAGCAATCCAAATACTATCTAAATTTGATGTTGGGCTCTATGAAAAATTAAGTGAATTTTTTAACAAACTAAATAAAAAATTTGGCTTTATTGCTTATGGGCAACTAGATAATTTAAAAAATGAGAATAAAACTTCGCAAAAAACAAAATTCTCAGAACTATTGAAGGAAGAACAGGATATTTTCAATGAACGTGTAAAATTTGAAAACAAATTGTATAATCATTTTAAAAATAAGAATTCAAGAATTTCAGCTAATGCGAATAAATCAATTAATAATAAAAAGATAAAATTATTTGTAAATGGAAAAAGTTCTGAAAAAAGAATTGCAGTGTATAATAAAATAAACAATTTGTTAGTAACCTACTATGGGGATTTTTTTGAACCAACAAATAGTCTTGATGAATCAGATTTTATTATGCTTGGTTCAAAAAACTCGATTTCTCCAGAACTTAAAAAACTAAAAAAATATGAGAAAAAAATTATTTTATTTCTATCAAATGGTGGAAAAGAAAGGACTAAATTTAATTCCATCCGAAATGGAAAATGTGTTGATCAAAACTTTTTTGTTTCAGAAATAAAGAATTACAACATTACAATATTTTCCGGTGCTGATGTAAATTTTCCAAATGTAATTTCAAAAATGGGAACCTACATTCCTTATTCAAACATTTCACAAGAAGAATATTATTGGCTAGATTTTGATGAAAATAATCACAAAAAATATTATAACAAACTATTTTGGTCTGGAAGAAAAACTCATAGCTCTCGAGGAATAATAAATGAACTTAATAAATTTAACAACCCTAATTTTGAACTATCTTTTTGGAAACCTAAAGGAAAAGATCCAAACAAACCCGTAAAGCTTTATAAGGAAAACAAACCAGTTAAAGAAGAGTATATTTCTTTTTTTAACAAATTAAAAGAAAGCGATATTGCAATTTCTATTAGAGGAGATCGCCCATGGACACATACTTTTTTTGATTATTTAAGAGCATCTAATGCTATCGCTTGTATTGATACAACCCATGACAAACTTGGGTGGGAAAAAATAGGCATTAATAAAGATGATTTATTCTGGTTTTTTGACACAGATAAAGATTCTCCAGAAAAAATATATCAAACTCTAGCAAAGGATCTTCAAAATAAAGATAAAATCTTGGAGAAAAAGAAAAAAACTTATGAGTTTTATAAAAAATATATTTTAACTGATAGATTATACAAATACAAAATATACCATCCTTCATTTACTGGTTTGTTTGATTTTTATGTAGCTAAACTAATTGAAATCAAAGAAAACAATTACAAACTAAAAGATAATTGTTTATTTTCACCATATGTAAAATTAATTAAAGATAAAGAGTATACGCCAAAAATAAAAACTGAAAAAAATTAAAAATTTTGTAAATAAATAAAATTATTAAAACTTTTACCCGTCTAATTAAACCTATTTTTTGATAATGCTTTTGAGATTCTATTGTTTCTAATTAACTCTTCTTTATCAAATGTGCATTCTCTTGTTTCTAAAAACTCTATTCTTACTTGATCCCCATACTTCTTATAATATTTTGATATAAAAAAGAATGAACTTTCTTTAGCTCCAATAACTACATCAGAATGTGTCAAACCGCAGAATGATTTTTTAAATAAGTCAAAATCATCTCCGATGTATAAAGAAACATTTTTGTATTTATTAAAAGCAAGGAATTCAGCATCAAGATCATTTTCTTTTAATGATTCTATTATTTTATCCTTATTATTATCTTTTAGCTTATTATTAATCATTATATTTACTGCCTTATAATTACCATCAGAAAATACATTAATATGACAATTATCTTCACCTATAATATTAACTAATTCATCTAAAATAACTAAATAATATTTAATGGGTAAAAATTTTTCTTTAAAAAATTTAATAGGATAATGAGCATTGTTTGCAAGTCTGAAAAAAGATGCAAATAATGAAAGATCGCCTCGTCTTACATGGACTGCAATGTTAATTTTATTTTTTTGAATAGGTGATTCTGTTAAAGATTCGATATTTCCTAAATATTCTTCTCGCATCGTATTAATTTTGAATCTAGTTGGTTTTAATAATTCAGAGATATTTCCCATCATGGCTTTACCACCAATATTTCTCCTTTCATTAACATCAATCATGAAGATAGTATTTTCATTTGAATCTTGGCTTATGACATATTCTCTAAACGCTTCTTTTCCTCCTTTTTCATAAGCTTCAATAAGCTCTAATAAACTTAGATTTAGTATATTCTCTTGATCTGTCTGAGAAATCTTGGTAAATATACCAAATCCTAAAATTTCAGTTAATTTATCATAGGCATCAGTTGTATGAGTTTTTGTTAAATTTGCGGGCGTATGTAAATATGATAAGCCCAATTCATGCATATTTGTATAAAAAAATAGCCAACGCATGAAATAATCCCCAACGCCACTTGGCGCACCCCCAATAGTAAATTTTCTATTTCCTGGGAAACTTAATTTTGATTTATTTTTCTCCATATTATTACCTTTAATTGTTGATTAATTCAAATTTCTCAAAGTTTAATTTTTTAAAATATTCTTCAAGATCTCTATATTAGATAAACAAAATACAATTTTTATTACTATTTAATAAAATAAACTAACCATAATTAGTAAACTATTATTGAGTTTAATACAAAAATCAATGCAAATATACTTATTTTAATAAATTATCTATGCAGAACATAACTAAATGAATATAGAACCTATATCTCCCAATAAATCAAGACAAATTACAAAAATAAGGAGTAATTTAGCCAGCACTAAAAACACTAAAGAAACAAAAGACAAAAAACCTAATTTAACAATCTATTATGGAAGAGATGCAGGATTATTTTCTTTACTAATAGAATTTTCAAAATTTTTGTATGAAAATAATAAAAAACAAACTCCAGATATTGTAATACCCTATTGGACAAAAAAGACATGCTATTGGGATCCAGAGGAGCATAATGGAGAAAGAAATGTATTTGACTATTATTTTCAGCTTAAAAAAACTGAACATATTGAAGACTATTTTCCAGTATTAAATGATCATGTGAAGTCCGCAATGGAACTAAAACGGGATTTGGAAAATAATCTAATAAAAAATAATGATTACAATATAAAATTTATTAATATCCCTGAAAAAAGATTTGGATTATCTAGAGTAAATCCGCCAGATTTTGATTTCAGAGATTTTTTTACTATTAAATTACACATAATAAAAAAAGTAGAGAAATTCGTAGAAGAAAATTTTAAAGGAAAAAAAGTTATGGGTGTGCACTTTCGTGGGCCGGGACACAATATCGAAATAAAACGCCAACTAATAAATCTTGGATATAATTGTGATTCAAATTCTTCCCCAGAAGGAGAAATAACTGCTGTTCCTTATAAAGAATACTTCCGATTAATTAATCGTTTTATTAGAAGGAATCCTGAATCAAAATTATTTGTAACTTCTGATGATTCAACTATCTTGAACAGAATTAAACTAAGGTATGGGGATCGAGTAATAGAATATCCTGCATTTAGAACAAAAGGAGGAGAAATGCACTTATTAAAAAAACAAAATAAATTACCTAAAGTGTCAGGTTTTAAACTTGGAGAAGACGTTTTAGTTGAAGCGCTTCTTCTAGCAAAATGTGATGTATTAATTCATCAAAAATCAAATGTTTCTAATTTCATAAAGCTATGGAATAAAGAATTGATTGCTGTTGATGCACTAAACCCAGCACAATACACCCACAAGGGCATTAATCCTAATAAAAATATTCTTTCAAAGAATCTGATCAACAGTAATAAATATAATCTTAAAAAAGTAATTCGCTATTGGAAAAATAATAAACATGTGTTTGTTGGCTCATCAAAAGTTGGAACGACTATCATACGTAATTTATCATTAGATAAATTAGATTTTCCTTGTCTTTTCGAACAAAAGGATGGATTAAGACAATTCTATGGAGAAAATAGTAAAAAAGAATCAGATGCAAAACTTGAAGAAGAAGTTAAGACTAAAGAAAGAAAGGTCTTTTTCATAGTTAGATCTCCTTTTTTAAGAGTTATATCATCATACGAATTTCTAAAACATAAAATGTTTAATGAGTGTAAAAAAAGATATAGTGCTAAAGGAATAAATCTGGATAATATGAACATAGCCCAATATGTTAATTTTCTTCACAAAGAAATATGTGATGGGAAAAGTAATCGAATAATTTCTCATTTTTATCCTCAAAAAAAAACATTTAAGCGAAATGCATTCAACAATACACAAATAGATTTATTATGGCAAACAGAAAAACTTGAAGAATTTTTAGGTATCTGGAATAAGGCATATGATTTAAATATTAATATAAAACAAAGAAGAAATGTAGGAACTGTAGATCAAAATGAATATTACAAATATTATGAAAAGTATCCTCAATTATTTACACTAGTAAAAAAAGTATTTAAAGAAGATCTTGAATGGCTAAACCCTATCTTTAATTATGAGAAAGATTTCAAAAAAACTCTTAAACAAAGGAACCGAGAAAATAACGACAAGAGATTAATCAGTACTATTAATCAAAATATTCTTTCAAAGAATCTGATCAACAGTAATAAATATAATCTTAAAAAAGTAATTCGCCATGGGGAGTATAAGAACTTAAATTTTAAAAAATTTTATTTTAATAAACGAGAAGACGTCTTAATAGGTATTGACACGAAAAGTAATTATATTATCAAGATTGAGTTAATAAGAAATCCTGGAAAAGAGAGAACTATCAAGAGCGAGTATGAGGTTATGAAACACCTTAATAACAAGCAGTGCGTTACCTGTCCTAAAGTTTATGAGTATGGAGTAATTTCAAAAGAGGAGCTGCTAAAAATAATTAATTCTAGAGAAAACATAAATCGCCTTATTAAGGAAAAGTACGAATATATTATACAAGAGTATGTCCCAAATGATGGTGAGCCAAGATTAGCAGATATTGTTTTGGCAATTTTGGAACAAAAAAGGCTTGGCATATTTCAGGGAGACATTAAAATTGAAAATATTCGATTTGATTCCTCGAAAAGTTTATGCCATCTTATCGATTACGATCAAGCCATTTATCTAACTGATGAACAGAGTAATTTTTCAAATGAAAAATTTTTTGAATTTTGTTCTTCTTATTATGAACAAAAATACGGCAAAAGAAACTGGATAAGGCTTCTAGAAAAATACACGAAAACAAATCTTAAAACACTTTTTAGGAGTAATTGTTTTAATTTGGGAGAAACAACGCTTATAAAAAACCAGATTACAACTAATAGTGAGACTGGAATTTATCACACAATTAAAAGTGAGGATGTGTTTACAGATGGTTCAAGAAAAATAGATATTAGAGGAAAACTACTTGACACCATTAAGTTTGAAAAAGGAGAGAAAGTACTAGATATAGGCTGTAATACGGGCCTTCTTTGTCAATATTTGTATGACCGTGGATGTAACATTACAGGGATTGATAATGACAAAAGAGTAGTTATAGCAGCTAAGATTATTGCTAATATACTGGACAAGAAAATTAACTATTATCATGTCGATATTGATCAAACCGATGAAATTGAAGATTGTGGTACTATCATGTTATTTTCTGTTTTGCATCACACGAGAAATGTTGTAAAAAATGCACAAAAAGTTGCAAATGCTTGTAACAGAATTATCATAGAAGCTAAACTCATAGAACACGGTGCTCAACCTCACGAAGGCTCTTGGGTCAGAACTTCAGCCTGGAATTTTCAATCTTGGGAAGAATTTTATGAATATTGTGAAAGAATTTTTCCAGGATTTAAATTTGAAAAGAATCTCGGTTTAGGATCAAAAAAGCGTAATATATGTGTGTTTGTAAAAAGGCATAAAGGAAAAATAATTATCTCTAATAAGAACGATATTTGGGTTCAAGACCATAAGAATAAGGATAATTTATTTATTAGTTCTTCCTGTAGAATGGATTCAATAGTTAAACCGCTACCATATCATCATATTATACAACACACTCATAATACTAAAGAGTTTATTCAATATTTAAATTACATAGAAAACAAGATAGATATCCCTCATAATTTAGAAGCAAAAGTTTTTCGATCTCAGTTTTTACAAGTAAATGAAGGTAAAGATATATTACAAATTGACAAAAAAAAATTATTAAACGAATACTCTAATTCAAGCTCAATTATCCTTGAGATTTGTTCGCAAAAAATATATAAAGAAGGTGATTTTTACATCCATCATCTTGCGGCTGACCGTGGAGATGGTGATAATAATTCTGAAAAACCTAGTAAAATTGCTAGTATTCAATCAAAAGATGAACTATTTAACGACTTAAAAATAATAAAAGAAATTACTTCAAATAAACATTTACTAATAGTTTCTCATATCAACCCATTTAATTTCATCAAAAGAGAAAAATTTATAGATCAACTTTCAATGTGTTGTGACCAGCTTAATATAGATTTTCTAAATCTATCAAAAATCATAAAAAAAGAACATGTAACTAGCCCTAATCACTTAAATCGACTTGGTTTTTCAGTAATCAAAAACGCGGCGTTAAATAAATTAAATGCACAATAAGAAATGACACTGGAAATAAATCATGTAATAACTACGCTTAAAACACACGAATGCTACAAGAAAGTTTATTAAAGTTTGACAACCGCTAATAAAATATGGTAAGTGAAAAACCATTATGTGTTCATGTTGTGGGTTTAGAGGGTTCAGGACATCATGGTTTAGAACCTCTAATAAAATCTATGCTTTTCAAGGCTGGTGATTATAAATTGGTTAGTAGATCACCTATTCAAAATATTTTGAAAGATTTTTTTGCCAAACGAAAGTATAGTAAGCAGATATTTGAAGAAAAGATTTCCAAATTTTTTGAAGAGAATACTGAAAAAATAATCTTTTTTGATTGTTCCTACCCCTGGGCTAAATTTAGAACTGTCGATGACCAATACGACATTATTTATTTGAATGAACTTTTTTTCAAGTATTGCGAAATGAAATTTATACATTTACAACGAAATATCTTTAATTGCATAGATTCAAGAAGAAACTTGGACGGTGGTTTAATCCAACACGCAAGAGTTATTGGGCCAATAAACAAATATATGTGTAATCAGCTTTCAATATTAAAAAGTACTAGGGGTAATGTTTTTGATATATCCTATGAAAATATAGATTTAGAGTTGCTAATTAAAATTTTTAATATAGATCCTTCCAAAATGGAAGTTGTTAGAAGTTGTTATGAGAGTGTGTTTAAAATATCAAAAAGGGATTTTTTAAAAAAAGCATCTCTTGATGAGATTAATGAAATTCTAGAAATACTTAAATAAAAAACTTTTAAAAAACAAATCGAGAGTATTATCACCTGATATTACAAATACTATAAAATTTGAATTTACTACAACCGCTTACGTAAGACCGGAGCTATTACACACTACTTATTCTTCGTTAAACAAGGTTTTGGTAGACGTGGATTTAAAATCAGAGATTAATAAATTTCCCAAGTATAGAGAAAGAAGAGCTAATTTTAATGACTTAGAGTTTGAAATAAAAGAAGAATTACTCAAACAATATGGCAAATTATCTGAAGAATATAGAAATGAAAAAGAACTTTAGATCAAAAAACCAATATAATAATTGAAATTCTCCTAATTATTCTTGAAGTACATAAATCTAATAAAAAGTATAATCATTCTTTCTTTTTCTTCTTATTAGCTACACTAGCTCTTTTTACTCGAGGAATAAGTTTTGTTGTTACCCAGTTTTTCCACTGGCCTAAAAGTTGATCATAATTAACACTACCTTCTTCTTCAATCATTTTTTCTTTCATTAAAAGTAATTTATTATTTCCACTAGAAGTGTTAATTGCTTCTAAAAGTTCTGGAAGATCAAGTTCACTTTTTTGTTCTACTAAAAATAGTTTTGCATTTCCACGAAGTCTTATTTCTGACCAAATATCATTAACACTTAACCCTGAAGTTTTTTGAATCTTTTTTAACAAATCACTTTCTTTTAAATTGTCTTCTTGTAATTCTAAATTATCAGTCTTTGCTTCATAAGACATTAACTTTAATAGGCCACCTTCTCTTTCTGGATCCTTATCCCAATGCTTTTTTACCTCTGTTATTTCTACAACTCTACGGTGTCTTGTAAGTGACCCCTTGAAACGAATTGGACGAGCAACTATTACAATATCAGTTGCTTTAAACGAAGTTGTTGGAACTCCAAGATCATTTACAACTCTGTCCCATACACTATAAGCACTATCTGCGTGGATTGTTCCCATTACAACATTTCCTGCTGCACCTACTCTCATTGCTTCATAAAGTACTTTTGCTTCAGTACTTCTTACTTCTCCTAAAATTAGTGCAGAGTCACCAAGACGTAGTGATGTTCTTAGTGCTTCTTCTGGTGCTACCTCAGTTTCTGTTTTACTTACACTAATTGCACTTTTTGTTTTGAGTCTTTGAATATTAAAACCAATATTTTTCAAATAATCAACTGGAAGTTCCATTGTGTCTTCTTGAATTATTATACGAGAATTTTGTGGAATTTCTTGAATAGTTGCTCCAAGTAAAGATGTTTTTCCACTACCACGTGAACCTGCTATTAAAGTTGTACTTTGCATATCAATAAAGAACGAAATCATTCCGGCCGCTAATGGGTTTAGATAATCTACATCAATAAATTGTTCAAGTGTCCATGGAGTTAATTTGTGTAAACGAAATGCATAAGCTGCTCCGCTTGGTGAGAGGGGTGGCCCAATTACTGCAACACGTGTTTCAAGATCTTGTAAATCAAAATCAAGCACTGGGTGTGCTTCATCAAATGGACGAGCACTCATTGCACGAAGTTTTGAAATTAATGAATTTGATTCGTTTTCAGTGAATGTAACATTTGTTTGACATTGCCCATAATCACTATGCACAACATAAATTGGTTTTCCTCCAATTGGAGCATCAAGATAAATGTCTGTTACACGTCTATCATTAAGAAGTACTTCAAGGATACCATAACCTACTGTGTAACGAGCTACTACTTTACTTAGTGAAGACATTTCCCCCGGACTTAATCTTACTTTATGAAATTGTGCAACTTCTTTTATTGTTGCTTCATATAAACGTTCAAAATATTTTCTTGAAGTTGCAACTGTACTAAGTGATGTTTTTCCTGGACGATACGATGCAACTATTTCACGAGTTTTACTAAGAATAAAATATTGGTCTGGCGCTAGTGAATATTCAGGTGGATTAATTTGATAAATTTTTTCTACCCTATCTGGATCTGAAAAAACTTGTACTGTTGATTCACGAACATTATATTCATCCATTAATTCTAAATTTTCCATCCCCTCAAAAGATAATTTTGATCCAATAAATGAAGGTTTTATTTCTGCTTCAAAAATTGATTTGTACATTACTTTTGTATTTGGAATTTCGGTTAATTCTGTTAATAATTTTCTTGCTTTTATTGTAAGTGTTAAAATATCAAATGAATTTTTCATTTGAACAAGAGTTGCAACATAGGGTTCTGCACAATCAATATATTCAGCACTTCCTTGTTTTACTTTTACTTCTTGTTTCTTAAGTTCCTCCATTAGAGTTAGGTACGCTAAGAGTGGATCGAATGTAATTAGGTCCCGTGCAATTTTTACCATTATTCTGTGTCTTTCTGGAAAGAAAGGTTCGCATTCTTTTTTTGGTCGTCCTAAATGATTATAACTCCAAATACTTTGAACAACAAACTTTTGTGCAAGGTTTGCTACTTCCATTAGCATTTTTGTTTGTGCTTCTGCATATACTCTCTCATATACTTCTGCAAAAACAACTGTATCTGCTTCAAGTTGTCCTAAAATTTTTAAAACGTGAAAACGACAATGATGATCTTCTGCAATGCTTGCCCTATATGGACAATGTTTACAATCAAAAATAAGTGCTCTCTTTCCACCAACACTTTTTACAACATACTCTCCAACTTGCATTCCACCAATCTTCATTTTTACTCACAACACTAAAATTACTACTAGGATAATACTTTTGTAATATAAAAATGTGATTGAAAAGAAAATTTATCAAACAGTAACATTTACTATTTTCCCTTTTAATTTTTCAGTTTTTTCTTTTAGAATACTCTCAGAGTAGGCATCTATTGCTTCCTTAATATTTTCAACAGCTTCTTCTTTTGTATTACCATCAGAAATACAACCAGGCAGTTCTAAACATTCTGCAATAAAGACTCCATCCTCATCTTCGTAAATAGCTACTTTATAATCCATCTTAATCAATATTAGACCCCCTTCTTTTTTTAACCACTTTCTTAAATAAAATTTTAGCAATCGACGAACTTTAAATTAGATTTAAAAATAAAAAAAATTATATTTTTTTAAAAGTTAAATTTTGTCAAAACAAAGTATTATAAAAAGTAAGACACATCTTACATTAGGTGATTTGATGCAATATGCAATAACAAAAATGAGTACAAAAGGACAAATTGTAATTCCCAGCCATATGCGAAAAGGCATGAAAAAAGGCGATGAATTTCTTGTTGTTCGAAATAAAAAAGACATAATCATGAAAGATGTAAAATCATTAGCTTCCAATCTAGGAGAAGATCTGGAATATATTAAACGAATAGACAAAGCTTGGGAAGACTATGATAAAGGAAAATATACTAGCATGACAAAGGAGGCTTTTCTTGCGGAGCTAAAAAAATGGTAATTTATGGATATAGAAAACAATTTTTAAAACAAATAAAAAAAATGAAAGATTCTGAAACTAAACTAAAAATAAAAAAACAAATTGAAAAAGTAATTGAGAATCCAACCCTTGGAAAACCCATGAGATATGGTAGAAAAGGAACAAGAGAACTTTATATTTCACCCTTTCGATTAGCCTACATTTATATTGAAAAGGATAATAAAATAATTTTTATAGAAATTTATCATAAAGACGAACAGTAAAAGCAACTCTTTTTATTAACAAAGAACATATTTTCTCAATGGTAAAAAAGAAATCTACCCCTAAAAAAGGAAAGCCAATTTTATTTTGTAAAGAAAACGAAAAATGTATGTTTTGTGAAACTACTAATAAGATAAAAAATTATTTTGTTGAACAAGAAAAGAAAATTGTGAAAGATCAAAAGAAACAATTTGTTTGGTTTGTTTTAGGATTTTTAATATTTTATTTAATACTTAGTGGAATTACTATACCCTTTTCAACTTCTATTCAAGAGAGTACTGGAAGAAGTGCACAAGGCCTACTTAGTGCACAAGGAATAGAAACAGTGAGTAATGGAAATGTAGAACTTGAAAACTTTGAAACAGCTTATTCATTTGAAATTAATCAAACTTCTCAAACTATCTTTATTTCTTGGCTTTGTAGCGGAGCACTTGAAATTATTATTCTTGTAAGTGCAATACTTGCTTCATTTGGAATAGGGTGGCGAAAAAAAGTCATTGGGGCAATTGTTGCAGTAATACTTGGTTATGTATTTAATCTCCTTAGAATTTTTGTTACACTAAACATCATTATGAGTCAAAATGAAGCAGTGTTTGAAATTGCGCACGATACCTTGTTTAGACTAGTTTTATTTGTATACATAATCGTTGTGTATGTATTGTGGTTCATTTGGGCTAGGAAATGAATTTCGAAATTACAAAACATTTATTAACAAAGAAACGCTTAAATTTACTAACTACATATAATAATTATACACAGTGAACCGGGGGGGCGTGATTTGATTGATAAGTGAAAAATTAGCAAATTTTTATACACATCTTGAAGACAAATATTTTACTGTTCTTGATGCACTTGACCATAAGGGAATCCCTGTTTATACTTACTCAGATTTTTTTGAAGAAAAAGGAATCCCATCATTCATTGTAACAATCGCAATTGTTGTAATGTTACTCTTACTTTTAAGTTTGGTTTTTGTAAGTCCAATTACAACTGTTGATGAACTTACACTAACTCTTCGTGACACTGGTGGAAAAAGTTTGAATGGAGTTTCACTTTCAGTACAATCACAAAATGGAGAAATGTTAATTACAAATAAAACTGTTGGAGATGGACAAGTAATACAACTTGTTCCACAAGCCCCAGGAACAAAATTATTATTACAAGCATCAAAAACAGGTTATCATGATGCAGAAGAAGAAATTTTGGTCGGAGAAAGTGATGCAAAAGGAGCACTTCTTTTTACAAAAGATTTTGTTGGAATAAATGCAATTGTAGGACTGGCTGATTCTGAGACTTCTTCAAAAGTAACAAATGCAACAGTAACACTTAACTGGGAAGACCTTGAATGGACAATGAACGTTGACCAAAATGGAATCTTTCGAATTGGAGGAGTACCTGAAGACACTCCTATTCTAATTACTGTAAATGCCGAAGGGTACACAGAATTAAAACAAACAATTACTTTTATTGCAGGAGTTCGTGAAGACCTAACCCTTACTCCTTCCGGAAATGGTTTTGTTGGAAAAGCAAATGTAATAATTACCCTAAGTGACGGCACCACTTCAATCGACGGGGCAACAATTTCTGTATATAACAAACAAACAGGAATTGAAATAACAAATGGAGTAACTGAACAAGGAGCAATTGCCACACAAATCCAAACAGGAATCCCACTTAGAATTGTTGCTAGTGCAGAAGGATATCTCACATATGATTCTGATTCAGAAGACATTAGTTTTACCCTGCGAAGAGCTGAAGAAAAAATTGACGTTATAATTGCAAAAGGTGGAGAAAGCTTACTTGTTAATGTATTAAATGATTTGGGACTTGGACTTGACAATGCAGTTGTTCAATTATTTTATTTAAACGGAAATCAAATTGAGAGAAAGATTTCAAAAATAAATGGGGTTGAATTTAGTGGACTGGATCCAAATGACGATATTTATATTACTGCAGTACATGATGAACACTTACCAGGAAGAATTAAGGTTAGTGTTGGTTCAACAGAAATTGCAAGTATTGTTCTTGAAAAAATAAATAGTGTTAATTCAACAAGAATTGATCTTTATACTCTTGATAAGTATAGCAAACCTATTTCTGGAGCAAAAATAAAAGTAGAAGAAATAACTGATGCAAACAAACTCCCATATGGAATTGATGAACTTGAAACAAGTATTGCAGGATATGCAAATTTTGTTGTAGAAAAAAATAAGACTTATGAAATAACGGCAGAAACAAAAACACACAAAGGAAATAAACTTGTTGAAATTGGAGATGTTGTAATTGATAATAAAGTTTACATTGCAATGAGCAAAAAACCAAATGTTATTGAACTAAATTTAATTGACCCTCTTGGAGGAAGCATATGTGGAAAAGGAGTTATTAGTGAACTTAGTGGAGAAATTATCTTTGACGGAAACATTGTTGATTCAACAATAATTTTTAACTCAAGAGATAAAGAAGTTGTTGAACTAGCAATTAGTTTATGCGATGGAAATACTTTTACTGAAAATGTTTATGTAAAAGGAAGAGATGTAATTGAAGTTGTTGTGTATAACAAAGATAGTGATCTTTCACCAACAATTGAATACGAAGGAATCGAAAATGAGAATGGAGATAATGTACAAGGACTTACTCCTGGAGCATTCTTTTGGGCAAGATTTAGTGTTAAATTTCCACTTGCAGCAGACAATGGCGGAGTACACTTTCGTGTAGGGAATGATACTACTAACTTTGTAGATTCTGGAAACATTGCTCTCTATGAACTTGACATGAGTAATTCAGAAAAAGTTTATTCATACTCTTATAGTGAAAACGAAGTAGTTGATCGAAGTAATACTTCAAGCGAAGGAGAAGAAAGCAAATGGGTTGAAGGAACCATTTCTAATCCAAAAGGAACTTATATTGTAAAAGTAAAAGTCCGAGTTGCCGATTTTACTGCTGGGAAAATTCCAATCCATTATCGTGCATGGTCAAACTTACAAGATGATTATCATAGAACTCCAGAAGATGTGGATCTTGGAACTGGATTGAATAGTGAAACTAAAAGTGCATTATATGCTAGTACACTAACAGAAGAATTTAATTTATACGAATCACTACCAGAATGTAATGACAATGTTTGTATTGCAATGAACTTTGTTGATGCTGAAGATGTATTTTATGACACTGCTGGCTTTGAAGCACTACAAGGAAAAATTTATGCACTTGAAGCAGAATTTAGTGCAAAAGAAACTGATTACTTACAAGTAAGTGTTGCTACTGACAATAATTTATCTTTTATTGGAACACAAAATGGAACGTTTAACTTTGTAGAAAATTTATTAACACAAGGTACAAGCGAATCAACAATCGCAGTTTCTGTTACAAAAGATTCTATGCAAAAAGTAAGATTTTATTTTATTGGTGAACAACCAGGTGGAGTAAATATTAATTTTATTGCATCAGGAAATGCTTACATCCAAAAAGATCTTTCATTTACAGTTGTCACTGAAAAGAAATTACTTGTTGAACTTAGTGACACTTTAGTTACACTTGGAAAAAACTTTACTGTGAAAGTATTTGATGAAGGACTTAGCGGAGTAGAAAATGCATTTGTAAAAATTATAAACAAACAAGGAGAAGTTGTAAAGAGTGTTAGTGGAAATGGAGAAGATGGAACTGGAAGAGGTGGAAGTTATCGAATTGAAAATAATTTAGATGCTGGCCTTTACACAGTTGAAGTTTCTGCCCCCCGGTTTAGTACAAGTACTACTACTTTACTTGTAAGTATAGCAAAGGTTCTTGATTTTAAAGAAGAAATTAATGTAAAAATGATGGTTGGACAAAAAACAGACATTGTTACAAAACCACTTGAAAATTTATCAGAACTAAGTATTAACCAAATTTCTTATGAAATTGGCGACACAGACAATTTTGAAATAAGTGCTGTGGTTCCCCCTATTCTTGGCGCTGGACAAAAGAACAATGTGCAAATTAACATTGAATATGTTGGAAGTAGCGAAACAATTGATGAAATTGTTGAAATTACAATTAAAGGTTACGTTGAAGGAAAATTCTTAGTTGAAGCAACATCAATGATGAATATTGTTTACAATAGACAACTTGACTCTGATTGTTTAAAACTTGAACCAAGTAATTTAACAATTAATTTAATTGGAAATGCTGGATCAAGTGATTCTGACGTTGTTGAGGCAACAAACAATTGTGACCAAGCAATAATGCTTACAAAAAGAGTAAAAGAAAAATCTAACCGATCATACATTGCCGTTGACTCTGATGATATTTCATTACAACCAGGACAAACAAAAAATATTACAATAAGAGCACAAAACTTGGTTGAAAGAGGAATGCGGTTAAACGAAAATTATAATTTTGAAGTAATTTATGATTCAAATTATTTAACAAAACGACTTAATGTTAAAGTTAATTTAATCAATCCAAGCTTTGCATTATCATGCCCTGGACAAGTAACACTTTGGATGACACAAAACTCTGTTGGACAAAAAGCAACAGCAGCACAACCACTCTACATTACTAATAACTCACAGTTTCCAATCCAAAATATTGGATTTAATATACAAGGAACGGCAAATGGAGCAAAACTTAGTGTTGAACCCTCTGGAGCAGTGAACCTTGAAGCTGGACAAACAATTACTCCAACAAAAGTACTCTTCGCACAAGGAAATTCGAAACTTAGCGAACCAATTCAACAAACTGTTGTTGTAACTGGAAGAATGGGCAACTTAAACAATCGAAGTGGACAAAGAGACTTATATGGACAATATAATAATTACTACAATGGAAGTGGAACATACAATTCTCTAACTAACTATCGGCCAAGCGTAACAAATTATACAACAAGTAACAATGAAACTCTTTGTACAATAAATGCAACAATTTATCATTCTGGATTTGATTGTTTGAAAGTAAATATTGTTGATGATCCAACATTTAATTTAAGTATTGAAGGATTATCAAAATCAAGAAAAATTTCTATACAAAACAATTGTGCTGAACCAGTAAGAATTATTAGTGCAACTTCACAAGCACAAGGATTATTACTTGGAGTACAACCAACAATTGTTCCTCCTGGACCAATGGTTCATACTCAACTTAGTGTTGGAAGTATAAATCCAAACATGAACCTTAAGGGTTACCCTATTTTCATTCAAGGAATAACTGATATTAGCCAAACACCAATTAAATCAGAAGCAATTAACATTGATGTTACATCTGGAGATCATTCAGGCAAATATAGTAAGGCAACAAAAGGACTCACTGTAAAAGAATGTGTTGATGGCGGAGAGGATACTGAAATTACAATTGATGTTCCAAAACTCTCAAGCACTGATTGTTCTAATGGATATTGTGACGCTATGCAAGCTACAGAATATATTGCAAAAAAACTTGACACTGCAATAAGAAAAGCTGAATCTTATGCTTATTCAAAACAAAGCCAATCGGAAACATTTGGATGTGAAACACAAGGTTACTGTACATTTGCACAAGTTGGAATGAAACAAGAATCATTCGAATTATATTTACAAAATGATGTTGTTAGCGTTGGAGCACTGCGTGAAGCACTTGGTGAATTAACTTCAAATCAAACAAGTGGAATACGCGGAGGACTCTCTGGAGGAGATTATCGAATTGAAGTGAGTGATGTTAGTAGTGAAACAATACAATTTTTAGCAGCTTCAGGTTACACCATCCCAACAGTATTTATTGATAATGATTTGCAAGGTTGTGGATATTATAAAGTTAGAATTGATGGGGCATTCCCTGTAGCTGGAAACTTTTTATCATTCCAAACACCAGTAATTATTATTCGAGCAATGGATCTAGCAGAACAAGGAGGACTAACTACTCCTGAATGTGTTGATGATATTGTTAATTTAGCAAACTTTACTCCAATTGACAAAGGATTTACTGCAACTGATAATAAGGGAACTTGGCTTACAACAATTAATGCTGAAACTAACTTAAAATCAATTGGAGAAGGACTTGCAGAAAGACACTTTAAAGATAAAACTAGAGTTACAACAACCCCTCAAGGAAACAAAATTAAAATAAGTGAAGGAGCATTAACAAATGCTTTGGCTGAAGTGTGTATTCTTGGTGGAGAAAAGAAAACAATTGAAGTAAAAGTTAATTCACAAGTAAGCGGAATGAGCGATACAGAAAAAGAAGCATTCCATAAGAGTTTATCAAAAATGATTTCTGATGCAATGAGTGGATCGTTTGGAAACAATTGTCTTGTGAAAAGCGGAGAAGGACATAACTGTGTACGACTAAGTGAAGCAAGCGATGTTGGAAGACTTAAACTTGACATTCCAGACAAAGTAATGCTATTTGCTAAAGGAGGAGGATGTGTTTATGGAGATATTAGTTCACCTATTCCAGAATCAATAACATTTGATATTGCTGGACGAGATAACGAAATTAAAGATTTTGAAGGAATAAAAAGAATTACAATTGAAGATGTAACAAATCCTAACAAAACGGTTACAGAAGAAACTAGTGAAGATGAAACAAAAACTGATGAAGAAACAGATCCTAGTGTTGATTCAAAATCAAGAAAATATTATTATGAAATAATTTTTGAAGGAGGAGATGTGACCAAACCAACATCATATCCATTACAATTAACAAGAAATGCGAATAGTAAAGACAAACGATTCATGCGAGATCTGAAAATTTGTGCATACCCTTCACTTGAAAAAGTCGAAGATAGTGGAGAATCAACTTACACTACTGCTAATGGAGCAACATTTGTTGTTACTGCAATGAACAAAAGTGCTGGAGAAGCACGTGGAACAGAGGACGCTGATGGATTAATCAAAATTAATTCTGGAACACTTCACCCTGATGATTTAGTAGAAATACTAATGCAGAAAAAGGATAAAATAAGTAAAAAAGGAGAAAAGAACCCTTATTATTTTACTATAAGTTGGAATAATAGCATTAATCCAATACCAAGTTTGAAAGAATATTATAAAGGAATGGCAGATTCAGGATTACGAGAAGAAGATGTTGCCGAAATAACAAAAGAAGGAACTAAATCAAATAAAGCAACTTTTAATTATGAAAAAGAAGCAAAGAAAAAAGCAATTACAAGTTACCTTGGAGTTTGTAGTGCAACAGCTGCTGCATGTAACCTAACAACTGGTTGGGGAGCTGTGATTGCACCTGTTACTGATTGTGTTATTCCAGCTGCATTTATGTTTAAGGATGATTTTGCAAGCAATTATCCAGCATTTAAGAAAACATTTGCTTTCCTTAGTGAAATTCCATTCATTGGAATACCATTTCAAACTTCACAAGCTAAACCTTATGAGCCAAAAAGTTATGCGCCTGCATTAGTTGCTGGAGGAAGTACTGGAGGAGTAGCACGATTATATGGGGCTGGAAGTAGACTTTGGGGATGGAATGCTGGAACGGCAAGTTACTTGGCCGGCGAAACTGACACTATTGTTAAAGGAAAACTAATAACTCAACTACGAAGTAGTTTCCCAAATGCAAGTGATGATGCAATCGAAAAAGTTGCAAGTGACGTTGCTACTAAATTTAAAGATGGAGTTGCAAAAAGTGGAAAAGATGCTTATTCTTCTGGATTAAAGCGTAAGAATTTCAAATTACTAAGAGACTTTGGAGTAGTCAATGAAAAAGATGCAACTAAAGCAATACAAAAAGGAATTAATGATGTTGAACTCAAAAAAGTATTACTTGAAAATAGTAGTGCTTCAAAGAGCAGTACAAAAATAACTAATATGGAACTTTTAATTGGAAGTGAAAAAGGAGAATCAATAAGCGATATTGCTGGAATTAAAACTAGGGCGACAACAATCCTTGATGATCCCGAAGTCGCATTTAATACACTTGGAAGTACTACACAACAACAAATTAATTCAGCAAAAATTATTTCAGACAAGGTTTCTGCACAAATTGATGCTACTCCTTCTCTAGCTGGAACTGGAGACATGAGTATTAGTGAAGCAAAGAGTGTTGTGGACGACGTATTAAGTACTTCTGGATTAAGTCCAACAATGGAAGATGAAGTAAGAAAAGAAATTTATTCACAATTCAAAGTAAAAACTGATGACTTTGCCGATGCAGCAAAAGCTAGTAGAAGATTTAGTAGTGCTGCTGATTATACTGCAGCAAAAGATGCAGCAACAAGAATTGATGTTTCTGAATTAAAATCAACTATTCGTTCTCGTGCAAATATTGCAGCAAGAAGGAATGCAGGAGAAGCAATTAGAAGTATTGATAGTTCAATTGATGATATTTATGAAGGAGTAACAAAACAAATGTCAAAAGCTGCAAAAGAAGCAGATGTAAAATTACCTACAAAGGGAAGCACTAAATTCAAAAATTTAATTAAATCAAGTCGACTTTGGAAAGAACTTGGAAGAGGAGTTGTTTGTGGAGTTGTTTCAAACTATGCTGGAATGTATGCTTATAATCGAAGTGCAAGAGAATCAACTGAAGAACTTCAGAAAAAAATTACTGTTCTTGGAGACGACCCTTTACTAAAAGGAGCAACATACAAAATGGTTCTTAGTGAAGAAGATTCAAAAGAAAGAATTATTCCAAGTTATAATATGGTTGACACTGATGAAGAAAAAGCAGAAATGATAAAAGCATTAAGTGGAAAAGAAAAGAATCTAAACGGAACACTGCTTGTTTGGGATAAGAGTTTACATAGTAAAATGCCTGAAGAAAGAAAACTTAGATTATATCTAATAAATATTGAACCAAGTCAATTACGCGATGTTTTGAGTCAAAACAATGATTTCTTTGATGATTCTGATGAAATTGAAGATATTATAAAAATGGTTCAAGCACCAACAACACAAGAGTTAATCTATACCTATTCACACAAGGAAAGTAGTCGAAGAATTAGTATTGATAATGCTGTTTATGCAAGAGAACATTGGATCGGATCATTAATTGTTGTACTTAGCGATGACTATAAGGAAAGTGAAAAAGAAAAGGAATTACTTGGAAAATCAACATTTTTGAAAAACAAAATTACTCAATTAACCCAAGAAGTAAAAGGCGAAGCTAATGTTTCATTAACAAAAGAAATTGCTAAAAAAATATTTAACACAGATCCAAAAAAAGCAGAATTCTTTTTCAGACTAGTTAGTGCTTGGGAACCATTCGCAGAAAGTGGATAAAATTTTTAGCAAATCTTTATTAAGAAAGAAACTATATTTTCTTCATGCAAAAAGGATTCAACATGTTCACTGTACTTGTTGCAGCAATAATGATTATGACCGCTGTTGTTCTTGTTAGTACAATGACAACAACAGAAGACAAAATGGGAAACCAACTTTACTTTATGTTAAACACTTTTCAATTAAATGATGCAGCTGCTATTGCAAGAAGCGATGCTATTCAAAGTTTTAATTATAATTTTCGTTCAAGTATGCAAGATTATCTAACATTTGACGATGGAGAAATTGATAATGATCCTGGTTTTAATATTTTAACGACCACTAACTATAATGATTGGGATGCTATTGTAAATGATTTTGAAAGAGTAATACTTTTAACTGACGCTGGGGGCGCAAATGATTTTGATGCAGTAATAGAATTTGTTGCAAATAGAACAGTACTTCAATTTAATGAAGGAAGTTATGGAAGATATCACGTTTCTCTTAGCAGTAAAGATCAAACTGCAAGAGAAAATACTGCAAAAGCACTTAATGAAGCAATTGATTGTTTAGCAACTACTGGCGATGATTTTTTAGAAGTTGTTGATTGTGGCGCAGGAGAATGTGAACTTGGAACATTTTACTTTAACATTCCACTTGATTGTGTAAAAGATGAAACTTATGAAGACTTACCAAAAATTGTTGTAAAAGATCTTATTACAAAAGGAGAAACAAAATTACCAATCTTGCCAAAAACAAGACTTAAGATTTATATTCCTCTTCGTTTTTTCAAAGCAATATTTGTTGCAAGAAGGAATGCTGAGGCAATGAAAAATGTAAATGGTAGTCTAGTTGATGCAAAACTTGGTTTTTGTGATGGAGGGTGTGTTCCAAGAACTAACCCTAATGGTGGTGGTGGCGGAAAGTGGGATGGGCACGAATGTCCTGCAAGCCCTAGTAAAAATGAAATGCAAACTCTCTCATCACGTCCTGCAGGACTAATTGAATATAATGCTGGAGGAGGAACTGTGGCAAATATTGGTCTTAACGCACATGCAAAACAAGCCATTTGTGATAAAGCAATCGCACTTGATGCACAATACACTGATGATTTAGAATTTTTTAATATTAATGGACCTGATTATGCAGGAGAATTTACTTGGGGAGTTAATGGACTTGAACCTGATATTGATGGAATAGTAAAAATTGATGAATGTCCTTTCAAATCAATCCTTGCAAGTGTTGAAAGTGGTGCTACAAAAATAATTGAAGGAACAACAAGTGGAAAACTTTACTGTGGAAAAATGAGAGGGGTTGAAGCTGATGTTGCATTTGAAGAAAGAAATGAACTTTATATTGTAAAAGGAAAAACTATTCGTTATAAAATTAGAATAACAACAGAACTTTATAGTGCTCCTGCTTCTGGAACAGCACGATGCACTAGTAGTGCAAGTCCAAAATATTGTAAGCCTTAGAAGAGAAAGTTTATATAGAAAGAATGTGTTATTTTTTCACCTTTTGAATAAATTACGTAAGGTTAATAAAGAAAGGAAAAGTAATATTATATAGTGAATTAGTTAAGTGATTTTGAATGGTTGGGGATGCAATAAAAGATGCTTATTTTTCTCTAGAAGATAAATGGTTCGCACTCACTGAAAAAATACCGGGAGTTAGCAGTGCTGTTGATTCACTTGAGAATAAAGGAGTTCCAACATTCCCTGCTTTTATCGCACTAATTATTTTAATCATTGTCGTGCTCGCATTTACATTTGCATTAACTTCGGGAGCACCACTTTCTCTTACAATAAAAGATCAAGATGGAAATCCAATTGTTGGTGCAACAGTAACAGTATTTTTTAACGGAGACGAAGTTTCTTTTTTGAGCACAAATTCAAACGGAGAAGCAAATTTTATTTTAGCACCAGAAGATTATGATGTTAAAGTTGAAAAAAATGGTTATGGAACAATCACTGCAACTATCTCTACTGGAGAAAAAGAAGAATTAACTCTAACTCTTGATGATGTTTCAATTACAAAAGCAGTATCACTAAAAACTGCTAGTGGACAAACCATTTCTGGAAACGGAACATTAAATTATTCTTGTGCCGGAAGTAATGCTATTTACACTGCACTTTATACTAATGGAAAATTCAATGCTGATTTTAGCAATTGTCAAAATATAGAAATTGTTTCTGTATCAGGACACACTGTTGTACAAGGAAGTGTGAGTTTTTCTGGAGTAGAAAATGTTATTGTTGGAGATCAAACAGACAATGTAGGAACTGTAACTGTTGTATTAACTGCTACAGATTTATCTGATGGACTTAAAATTGATTTAATGGGAGAAGATGGAATCCCACAAAAAACTGCTATTAACACTGGAACTACTGTAGTGTTTAATGACGTTTCAACAAAAAAATATTATATTGTTGTAACTGATTCCCTTGGAGCTTATAAACCATATGATGGAAAAGCACTTGGAGAAATAAAAGAATTAACAAAAAATGGACAAATTACTTTTAATGCAACTCTTGAAAAGAGCACTAATTCAGCAATTAATATTACAATTAAAGACACTTTGGGATTACCAATTAGCGGAGCAATGGTTAAGCTTGAACTTGCAACAACACTAACTTCGGTTGAAACTCTGACAACTGGAATGACTGGAACTGCAAATTTTAATGTTGCAGCTGGAGAAACTTATGTTATTAGTGCAGAACACCCTAACTACTTAGTTACTGGCGGAGAAAGTATTAGTGCTGGTGAAAGCAAAGTTATAACTCTTGTTGAAGCTACACAAGAAAATTCAAGAACTATTACTGTTATTACAAAAGATCCAACTAATGATCCAGTAAATAATGTGCGAATTACTCTTAAAACAATGGACGGAACTATTGTTGGAGAAAAAAATACTGGAGCGGATGGAAAAGCATTCTTTTACAATCTTGAAATAGGAAGCTACTATGCTTATGCAATCAAAGATGGATTTGACGGAGTAACAAGTACTAGAATTACTTTACTTCCAAGAGAAGCAAATGAATTACCAATCACAATGGATATTGGAAAAGGAACAATTAAACTTAATGTAATTAATAATCAAAGAGAAGCTTTACGCGGAGTTAACATTACTGCAATAAATTATTTTGATGGAACAGATGAAGGAGTTAGTTCAACTAATGAAGAAGGAATTGCTACTTTTGATATTCGAGCTGATAAAAAAGTTTACTTTGAAATAGAGCTAAGTGGACACATGGATTATTTTACAACTTCTATTTATCCTGATGAAGGTTCTACAATTGACAAAGAAATTGTTTTAGTTGCAAGTTCTGGAAAAATGAGTTTGACAATGATTGGACTTTACTCTGGAGACACAGTTGTTAGTAATAGTGATCGTGAAGTTTCACAAGGAACATACACTGCTAAACTTTTACTTGAAGTTCCAAAAGGAAGTTTTTCAGAAGCTGGAGTGCATGTTCGAACAGGAAATGCAAGCAATAATACAACTAATTTAATGGAAGAAGACCCAGCATATATTGGAGAAGTATACACTTCTGCTAAAAAAATTATAAAAGGGACAACTTATACTCCTCCAGACGGATATAATGTTGATTCACAAAATTATACAAATGGGAATGCTAAATGGATTGAAAGCATATTTAAAAATCCAAAAGAAGGAGTTTATGAAGTAGAAGTTGATGTTACTGTAACTGAAATTAATCCAAATGTTGGAATTGATTTATGGTATAGAGCTTGGGCAAAAGGAAGCTCATTACTAAAAGATCCACAAAGTAATATTGGTGGACATGAACTTTACCTTGGTGCAAAAAATTATTTACTCTCAAGCGGAGCAGCTAATCTTTGCGGAGATACATTTTGTAAAAGTTATAGTGTTCAAACTATTTCAGGAAACAACACTGGAAAAATACAATACATTACTAATCAAATGAGTGCAAAACAAGACACTTCATATGTACTAATGGCTAACTTAATTAACTATAGTGGAAAAGCACTAAACTCAAGCGTACTTGATATTGATGGAAGTGGAATTACAATTGACGGAATTACTGTTAATGGAGTAGAATATGATGAAGATGACGAAATTATTCTTGGAACACTTAGCGTAGATTCATTTACCCAAGTTAGCATTGCTTTTTCAACTACACAGAGTGGAAGCGGAAGTATTAACTTATTAGTAAATTCTGCTACTAAGACTGAACTTGAAGAGACAATAGCAATTAATGTAAAAGCAAACAAAACATTCAAACTTGACATTATTCCAAAAGAAATTATTCCATATGTAACAAATTCACTTTTCTTTGAAGCAAATGATGGAAACACTCCACTTAGCAACGTAAGTATTGAAATTAAATCTGATAATGATATTTTAGAAACACTTAGAACAAACAGTCAAGGAATGGCTACTTATGATCTTTCACCACCAAGTGCTGGAGACGTAATTACATTCACTGCACAAAAAGAAGGATATGATGAAGTTGTATTTGAAAAAGATGTAGATGAAAAAATTATATTACTTGTTCCAACTGAAATTGATGAAACAATTAAAATTGGAGAAGTTGCAAGCATTACTCAAAAGATTTTAATTGAAAACGCAACTGTTGAATCACTAAAAATAACTGATATTAGTGTTGAAGGAGAAGTTGCAGATTATTTAGAAATTACAATTGATGATATTGTTGGAGAAATTATTTCAGCTGATTCGGATCTTAATTTTAATATTAAATTAAAACCAAATCAAACTGCTAAAAAATTAGCTGCTCCAAAAACAGTTGAAGGAGAAGTTGAAATTGATGTAGAAGTTGTTAGTGCAGGACAAGAGTTTGAACAAGAACTTCCAATTAAAATCAGACTATCAATGCCTGGATACCTTGATAGCGACAATTGTTTGAGCATTACTCCTGGCGAAGTTACATTTACAACTTCAACAACTGAAGTGAGCGAAACACTTACACTTAAGAATAATTGTGCAGCAGAAGGAATTGACGTTGCACTACACAATGTTGAAGCTAAAATAAATGAATCAAGCAAATTTGGAACCATTTTCCTTTCAGGAAGTGGATTCAATAGTATTTCACTAAGTGATGGATTTGTTGAACTAGCAGAATACCTTGCAAGTAACGAAGAAGAAGAATTAACTCTTCGTTTTGTTCCAACATCTAGTGCAAGTTCTGGAACACAAAAATTAACACTTAGCGTTGAAGGAAAAAATGTTCCTGAAGAAGGAGAAGAAGAAAAAGTTCGTGCAAAAGTTAATGTTGATCTAACTATGAGTGACTTAAGCGAATGTATTGAAATTGAAGAACCAAGTGGGGGAATGACACTTGATATTGCAGGATGGAACCTTGGATATAATCGAATCGTTAATAGTAATATGAGTTCTTACGCTCAAGGTTATCAAGGATTTAATCGTGGAAGAATGCCTTATGGAATGCAATCATCTATTCCATTCATGAATCAAGGTTCTGGAAGTACTGCTTATGAAGAAAATTCATTTACAATTAAAAACAATTGTGCACTTGATGTGGAAATTGATCTTGACCCTGATTCAAAATTAAATGTTAGCGAAGAAGAATTTGAAATAAGTGCAGGAGACGATGAAACAATTACTGTAACACCTGGATACACACTTGGATCTTACAATATTAAAATAAATGCAAAAGTAGCAGATAGTGAAGAGGCCGAAGAAAGAATTGATACTGTAAGTGTACAAGTTAGAAGACTTGGAGATGTTGATGATGATTGTATCAAAATTAGCACTTCAACACTTGAATTTAATTCATTAATCTATGAATCAAAGAAATACAAAGTATACAACTATTGTTATTCTTCTGGATTACAATTAACAAGAGGAGCTAATGCTGTTACAGTACAATGTGACGCACAAACAAGTAGAGTAAATCCAACACAAAGCGCACCATATTTCCAAACAGGACAACAATACCAAGGATTATACCAAACAGGATATCCTACTACTGGAGGATTTGGTAATAATTATCAAAGTTATTTAGGCGGACAAAGTTGTAGTGGAAATTCTTGTTCAATGGTTTCTGGAACACGGGTTTATTCAAGAACTGTTAGTGATGATTCTTCAACTGAAACACTTATCTTTGAAGTAATGCCAAATGCACAATATATCCCACAAAGAAAATTATTTGATGCAAGAACACAATCATATGGGTTGTTTAATTCAATTGCAAATATCCGTGATTGGGCTACCCAAACTGATGCACGAACACGAGTTTATGGAAGAATAAATGTTGAGTACTCAAATCAATATGGAAGTACACAGTGTAAACAATTCCCTGTTGAAATTGAAGACATGTGGAGAATTGGAGAAAGTATTGATTCACTTGTAAACTGGGGAGATACTAGTGCTTCACCTGGAGAATGTGTAAGTCAAAACCAAAGAACTAACTCACTAAATGTAAAAGAATACTGGAAAGGTAAAGGTGGAAGTAATCCACACGGAGCTATTCCTGGAACAGAATATAATGAAGACAATTATACTTACATTGCTTCTCCTCCTGCAGTAACATATGGTCCAGCAAGTAACACTTCGTTCTATCCACAAAGTTCATATTATCAAATGCTTAACAAAAATGATCCAAAAAGAGCAAGTTCTAAATCGAAGAATTGTGGATACTTAGATAAATTAAGCGATATTTCACACGCAGCAAGTGTAGGCGGAGTTGGAATTAAAGTTGGCACAGTTGGAGTTGGAAGTCATCAAAGAGAAACAAAAGGAGCTAATTTAGCTGTTACTTTGAACCGTAGTGGAATGACTGATGCATGTGTATTAATTAGTATTCCAATTAAAGCAAAATTAAGCAGAGCTGCTACATTTGAAAATGAAGAAATTACTTGGATGTTAACTGCACTTGTACTAAGAGATAAAATTACTCCTGATATGATTAAAGATATTGATAAGGATTGTAAGAAAGTCGGAGATACAACTTTAATTGATTGTCAGAAAAAATTAGATGATTTAGCTAAAAAGTATAAAGATAATAAGCATGCAGTTAATGACATAACTAAAGAACTTAAAGCTGCAGGATGTAATGATTTTAGTTCAACAGCAATCCAAAAAGCAATCGATAATGCTAAAACTGACACTGGAAAATGTGAAGTAAGTGCAGAAACATTTGGATTTAATAGAATTGATGAGATTAATGCAAAGGAAATTACCAAAGAAGAGTATGGCGATTATTGTGAGGATAAATTCTGTAACAATGATATGTTACACTACTACCTTGAAAGACAATACCTTGAACTTGATAGTGCAATTGATGTTGCAAAGAGTGGCGCTGTGACTGGATTTTGTACTGGAAATACAAAGAAAGAAGTAAACAGCAGAAAAATTAGCGAGCTTTACAAAGAAGCTAATACTGACATAATTAAATCATGCACTAATACAGGACTTGAATTCTATACTGGAACAGATAATGAATTAGTTGTATTACCTTATGCAATTAGTGAAGAAGTACTAAGCGATAATGAAGGAGAAGTAAAAGTAATTAAAGAAGATCCATCAACTAGCGATATTATTGCATTAAATTGGATGGTTGATGTACTAAGTGATATTGAGACAGAAGAAGAAACAAGTGCTGATGAATTAATGATCATGGTGAATAAAGTAAACCTTGAAACAAGTACTTTCAAAGAAGATGATGCAAAAGCACTTGGAATGAGTAAAGTAGAAGATAATTACTATTTACCACTAAGCACTTACAAAGAAATGAATAAAGAAATATATGCACTTGGAGATACTGATGCATGTGATACTGGCGGAAATTGTGTTGTAACTTTTTGTGGAAGTGAGAAAACAATTACTCCGGATACAATGAAAGCAATAAGTGAAAAAGGAGCTCTTGTTCGTGGAGTAATTGAAGACAAAGCAGACGAGAAAGATATTCGAGCAATTTATAATGCAAATCCTAAACTTGAAAAGATTTTTGAAATTGCAAAAGAAAACAAAGATGTATACATAACTGGGATTAAAGCATTTGATAAACCAGCAGAGGAATTCCACAAAACATTCAAAGCAACACATACTTCAGAGTTCTTTACAGGAAACGATGCAACTACAACTCTTGAACCAGGAAAATATGATTATAATTTAGACACAACTTACTGTAAAGAAGATAGAACAATGGAAGTAACACTTGTTAGACTTGAAATGGATGAAAAAGAAAACAAAGCAAGCGACAATGTACTATTACAAGAAGGATTTAAAGTTGGAGAAGACACAAGTTTACAATACTCAACTAATGCAGTAATAGTTGAAGCAGATATTGGTGGAGGAGCAATATTCTACAAAAGAACACCCGTGCAAGTAACTGTTACAACTAGTGGCGGAGCAAAAGCAATTGTTTACAATCCAACAGAACCACTTACAACTTCAGACCATTTAATCACATGGAATGGTAGCATGACTGACACTAAATTAAGTGGAAATACATTCTCACAAACTATTCCAGTTTCACTACAAGAACAAACATTCAATGGAATTTATTATTATCCAAATGCTGGATCACTATCAATAATGCTTAATCAAGGAAATGGAAGCGTAAGTGCAAAAGCATTAATACTTTCAAATAAAACAAGTGCACTAGAAAGTATGGATAATGGAAAACATGCAAAAGTAAGCATTGGAACACTTACCGGACCAACTCTAAAAAATGTAATTGAATGGACAAAAGAACAAAAAGTTGCTTGTATTAGTGCAGACGGACAAACAATTAACTGGAACGAAGCAGAACTTGTTAAATAAAACTAATTAAATTCTTAAAAAAATATTAAAGCTGGGCTACTGAAAGTGCCCAAAGCGCCGCCCGATTTTGCGGGCGAAAGAAAAGGCTTTTAACTAAAAGAGTTCTTTGATATAAATAGTGATAAAATGGAAGTAAAAACAATCGCATTATTTTTAGTAAGCTTAATTGCACTCTTCATTGCTTTTGGAGTGGGATTCTTTTTCCCATTAAACAATTTTTTCTCATTCGTTCCAATTTCACTCGCTATTATAGGATTTTTTTTATTTGGAGCAGCAATGTATGGATATTTCGCATTCATCCCACACGTATTCTTTGGTTTGGCACTTGGAAGTGAACGTAACGCCGCAATATTTGTTTTTCTCGCACCAATTGCAATTGCAACATATGCAGGAGTAAAATTTGGAAATGCATTAATGGACGATTTATTAAACAAAAAATATTTTTTAAAAGAAGGAAAAAATATTCTAATATTACTAATAATTGCATTAGTTCTTGGAATTGCAATTGAACTATTTATGCCAACTATTATAGACATAATATGGATGGACGACTACTGGGGAATGCAAATGAAAGACAATGGAACTGTTGGAGATTTCATTGGAGAACTTACCTCATTAATATAAAAAAATTAGTTCTTTTTATACCCAAATATTTTATTGTACCTTTTATGATCAATTATATCTAAAACATCCAAAAATATTTCAAGAATCTCAACCTCACTACTTCTCTGTTTTTGCCTAAGTGTATAAATTATTCTCCAATAATCTGAAAGATTGATTTTCCACAAATTAGTCACACCATACTTTTGCACATATTTTTTAGGAATTCTTTTCTTTGGAATTTGTTTTCCAACAACATAATTATCCTTCAAAAGGTCAACTTTTGAATTTATCGAATTAAACAAAGTTAAATGAAAATTGTTGTTTAAATTTTGTTTTAATTTTTGATAATCCTCTTTTGCATCATCAAAAAAAAGTACATTTACTTTTGATTTCATTTCATCTCAATAAAATTGGCTTTTTTTGAACTTATAAGTTTTTCCATTTTTTCGTTGAATGTCCAAATAAATCCTTTTTTAGTTTCAAGAATAAGCCCTCGATTTTGCATATACTCTAAAGAAACATTCAATGTTGAACGCATAACCTTTTTTTCAAGCAAATCAAGTATTTTATTTCTACTCAATGCCAACTCAGAATTTCTTATTACCCCCTCAATTGCCAACATTGTTTTCAAAGTTGGATAATGAATAATTTTTTTTTGCATTAATAATGTAGTCCCCATAACAACCAATATATTTATCCCCTAATATGTTTATAACCCTTACTATGTGAATAATTATCCAACCAAATAGGACACATTAGTAAAGTATATATATAACGGAAACATTAAATCTTACTAGAGAAGTTAAGTTTAACTATAGCTAGTGATAAAATGGGTTTTGGTGACAAGGTAAAGGATATCTATTTTTCTGCAGAAGAAAAATGGTACGAAGCACTTGATAAAATAGATGCTCACGTTCCTGTTTACAAAGTTGTTGATAAGATTGATCAAGTCGTACCAAGCTTTGCTCTTTTTATAATTATAATAATTATTTTACTGCTTTTAATTGGAATAGGAATATTTGGAATCGCAACTGGAATGGGTGGCGAAGCAGTATTACAATTAACAATTGTTGACACAGAAGGAAACGGAATCAGCGGAGCAGAAGTTGTTCTAGCTGGAATCGACAAAACTTATTATTCAAATGATTTTGGATTAGTAGAAGATATTACTCTTGTAGCTGGAGGGGCAATTGATGTGACTGCTACTAAAGGAGACAAAACAAAAATCAAAAAAATATATTTAGATGAAAGTCCAAAAATCGCAGAAATTACTTTACCAGTAGATCAAATTCGTTTTGATTCAATGACTGCCCTTTTCTTAACAGAAACTGGACAAAGAATAAATGATCGTTTAGCTCTAAGCTATCAATGTAGTTCTGGAATTACTCCTCCAAGCGACGATGTTATTTATGATGGAAGTGCAAACATTAATGTTTCAAGCACATGTGGCGTATTAAGTGTAACTATAACTAGTGAAAAATATGAAGATGCAACTAAAACAGTTACAAAATCATCTGAAACATTTTATTTAATCGAAAAAGTTCCTGCAAAAATGGTAACAATGAGTGTACAATTAAAATCAAATGGAAACTTAATTAGTGAAGCTGTTAGTGTTAAAGCATTTAGAATGAACAATTTATATTTACCAACAGAAACCTCCGTTTCATCAAACGGAAGTGCTACATTTACTCTTAGCGAAGGAAATTATAAATTCTCAACTATTACTGAAAATGGTTATAAATCTGAAAGTATTTCAAACGTAGCGATTACTACTGGAATGGATCCTGTTGTACTTGAAC
This sequence comes from Candidatus Iainarchaeum sp., assembly GCA_018691995.1. Lineage (GTDB taxonomy): Archaea > Iainarchaeota > Iainarchaeia > Iainarchaeales > JAAZKV01 > JABIDZ01. The sequence goes on along the minus strand of JABHJM010000046.1, from coordinate 1,429 downwards.
TAACAAAAAGTGTTATTGGAAAAATAAAAATAACCGCCAAAAAAGGAAGTATTGAACTTGACGAAGTATTAGTAACTTTACTTGATGGATTAACAGAAATACATAGTAATGATACTAATGAAGATGGAGAAGTTGATTTTGAAGTTGCTACTAGCGGACCTTTCACAGTAATTGCAACAAAAGAAGGATATTGTAGTGAAACAAAAGCAGATGTTAGTGTTGGAGATAGTGTTACTCTTGACTTATCAACTGACACTGGAAATTGTGGAGGAAAGCTACTTGTAAAAGTAATTGATCAAGATAACAAACCTGTACAATATGCACGAGCGATTATTTTTGGAGAAGATGAAACTGATTCTTACAAACTTGGACACACTGATAAATTAACTGATTATAATGGAGAAGCAGACTGGGAACCAGTAAATTATTCAAAGAGCGGAGAAAAATATAGAGTGTTTGCATTCAAAGGAAGTTATACTGGATGGAGCCCACTTCAAGAATTTAGTGCACTAAATCAAACAACACCTTTTAGAGTTAAACTTGACATTCCACTAGGAACAGTTAATGTTATTGTAAAAGATAAAGACGGAGATCCTATTACATTCTCTGATCAAGAACCAGTGTACGTACGATTTTACGAAAATTATGGAAACAATCCAATTAGTGGTAAAAAAATTATTGAAGACCCAAGCGGTGCAATTAGTTTCATAACAAAAGCAGGAAGAAGAATTTATGCAGTTGTAGAAAAGGCAGGATACCAAAGTCACATGACACTACCAAAAGATGTTATTGGAGACGGAACAATTACATTTGATGTTGTTCTTAGAAGACCCCCTATTGAAGAATTATATGTAAACTATTTAGGATTGTACAAAAATGGTTCTCAAGTACTTAAAGTTGAGGCAGGTCAAGAATATGATGCACTCTTTGAATTAATTGCACCAAAAGACTATGAAGAGTTAGGATTGTTTGTTCGTGTTGGACGAGACGATTATACAAAAACAGAACTTGACAAAATTTATATTGAAGAAATAATAGCTCCTGGAGTAAGCGATATTCTAAAAGGATCAACTTACAATCCACCAAAAGGATATTCTACTGATGAAAAACATTTGAATCAAGATGAAAGTAAATGGGCACAAGTAATTTGGAGCCAAGGCGGATTTGTTCAAGGAAGAATCATGGCAAGCACCACAGTAAAAATTCGAGATAATGCACAAGTAGAAGAACAATTAGTAATTGCTTACCGAGCATGGGGAATTGAAGGCGGAAGTTATGAGAGAGACATTCAAGACGACGTACTTGGAACTACAGCAAGTAATTCTACAAAACAATCCCTTTATGCATCAACAAAAGAAGCTTATACAACTGTTGGAATGGAAACACTTTGTGAAGAAAGTGGAGAGAGAGCATTTTGTATTACTAGCAC
>JABHJM010000063.1 GCA_018691995.1 Candidatus Iainarchaeum sp. | reverse complement strand
TATCTTTTGTTTTTAATGTTTTTTATTTTATTTGGAATCCTAGCAGGAGCACTCTCGCTTGCACTTTCATTTTATATGACAAGTGGAAGGGGTTATTTTTCACTTATTTTTATTGGATTTTTTATTTTATTTGGAACTTTAATGATAATTTTTTCAATAATTTCATATTTTGGTTCAGACAAAATTGTTACAGCAGTTTCTCATGCAAAGTTAGCTCCAAAAGAACAATTTAGCAAACTCCATAATATTGTTGAAGAAATGTGTATTGCATCAGGTCTTCCAAAACCAAGAATTTATGTAATACAAGATACAGCAATAAATGCTTTTGCAGCCGGGCGCAATCCACAACACGCAATAGTTTGTGTAACAACAGGTTGTCTAACAAGACTTACAAGAGATCAATTACAAGGAGTAATTGCTCATGAACTTTCACACATAAGAAATTTTGATGTTCGAACAATGACAATTGCAGCAGTGCTAGTTGGAATGGCAGTATTAATTTCTGACATGTTATTTCGAATGTTTATTTATGGTAGTTTTCGGGGAGGCAATTCAAAGAATGGCGGAATTGAAGTAGCTATTGCAATAGGGGTGGCAATTGTTGCAGTAGTTCTAACTCCAATTATTGCAAAGTTAATTACAATGTCAATTTCAAGAAAAAGAGAATTTGTTGCGGATGCTTCTGCAATAGAAATGACTCGAAACCCAGATGGTTTAGCAAGTGCACTTGAAGTAATTGGAAAAGATACAGAACCCTTAGAAGCCGCAAATAAAGCAACAGCTCACTTGTATATTGCGAATCCTTTGAAGGGACAAAAATTAATAATGAAATCAATGTTTAGTACTCACCCTCCAATAGGGGAAAGAATTCGTGCAATAAGAGGAAGATAATTTTTTAAGATTTTAGTTTCCCGTTAACTTTTTTAGACGAGCATTTATTCTCTCACCAGATTTTAAAATATTCCCAACTTCTGTTTGTGCAGCTCTTAAATTGTTTCCATTAGCTCTTTGTGATGTTTCATTTTGTTTAATAGCTCTCTTTAAAGCAGATATTTGTCTTCTTGTTGTAGGAATTTCTTTTTGTTTTTTACTTAAAATTGCAAGTTGGGTGGCTGAAGTAGGTTTTTTTCTAAGTTTTCTAGCACTAATGTCCCCCTTAATTGCAATAACAGTATCTTGTAATGTTTCAAGCCTCTTTGTTAATCTGTCTAAAGCAACATTTTGTTTTTGTAAAGTTTTTGCAAGTCTTTTTGCAGTAGTTCTAAATCGTGCTTCTCTTTGCCTAACTTCCCGAAGACTTTCTGTTAATTGAGTCCTTTGTGATTTTATTTCAATAAGTTTTTTTGCAATACTTGCTTTGCGCGCAACAGCTCTTTTTCTTATCTCAGGATTTATTTTAATTTGTCTAGGCATACATATATTCTTCTTCCATACTATTTAAACTTATATGATTCTATTCAAAATAAATTCAGGAGAGAACTCTTCGATATCATCATGCCCTTGCCCAGTTCCAACAAATAGGATTGGTTTTTTTAATTTGTATAAAAGAGAAATGCTTGTTCCGCCTTTTGCATCAGTATCAATTTTACTTAGAATAAATCCATCAATTCCAAGTTCATTATTAAACTCGGTTGCTTGATCAAGTAATCCTTGTCCAACATATGCTTCTCCAACATAAATTTTTATATTTGGTTCAACAACTCTTTTTATTTTTTTAAGTTCTTCCATCAAATTCTTATTAGTTTCTTGTCGGCCAGCAGTATCAATAATAACAACATCGCTTTCACTTGCTTTTGCGCTTTTAACTGCATCAAATGCAACAGCGGCCGGGTCAGCACCATAGGGTTGTTTGATAACTTTAACATCTAACTTATCTGCATGTACTTGTAATTGATCAATTGCTCCGCTTCTAAAAGTATCTGCTGCAGCCCAAACAACACTTAATCCATTTTTCTTAAAATAATTAGTTAATTTTGCAATGTGAGTGGTTTTTCCAGCCCCATTAGGGCCGATCATCATTATTTTGTATGGTTTTTCTCCATTTTTTATTTCTTCTAATAAGTTTATCTTTTCTGTTGTCATCATTTTTGTTAGTATTTCTTTTATTGCATTGTTCAGCTCAGTATCAATTGTTTTAACACTAACTTTTTTCCCAACAAGTTTTTCTCGTATCCCACTTACAAGATCATGTGCAGTATCTTGTTCAACGTCGCTCTCAATAAGACTTAGTTCAAGTTCCCAAAGAAGAGCTTCAATATCTTTATCGCTAATTTCAATTGCTCTTTTAATTAATCCTTTTAGTTTTCCTTTTTTTCCCATATTGACTTTTAATTCTCGTTTATCTTCACTAGCTTTTTTGATTTCGATATCTCTACTTTTTTCTCGATTTGTTTCTTCAAGCATTTCTGTTTCAACATCTTCTTCTTCCTCAATTGTTTCTTCAATCAAAGGAAGTCTACTTTCTTTTTTTGGTTTTTCAATTTTTTCTTCTTTTATTTCAACAATTTCTTCAGGTACTTTTTCTGTTTCAATAAGTTTTTGGTCTTCGTCAAGAACTTTTTTTGATTCGAATTCAAAAGGAGTAGTATCTTCAATTTCTTTTTTTGGTTTTTCAACAATTTTTTGAGGAGTAGTGTCTTTTGCATCTTCTGTTTCCATTTCTTTTCTTATTTCTTCTAAAACCTTAGCGTCTTCACTTACTTCTTTATCTTCAACAACTGTTTTTGGAGCCTCTTCAACAATTTCTTCAGGTACTTTTTCTGTTTCAATAAGTTTTTGGTCTTCGTCAAGAACTTTTTTTGATTCAAATTCAAGAGGAGTAGTGTCTTCGCTTTTAATAGGAGCAAGAGCTTCTTCTTTTTCTTTAACATTGTGTTTAAGTTTGTTTCCAAAACTAGATATTTTCTTTTTTAGTATTCCAAACATTAAATCACATTATTATTTTTTTGATATGTTGAATTGTTTTCTTTTTTCTGTTTCAATTTGTCTAAGCACACTTACAATGTCACTTAATTTTGCATCTGAACTTGCAATGTCTTGTTCAATTCTTTCAACTTGTTGTTTAGAAGTATCCTTTTTCTTTTCAAGCCATTTTAAAGTTTGAGTTATTTTTTCTTCTAAATAACCATTTTCAGCAAATGCTCGTTTACAATTTGTTTTATTTTTTGCTTCAACTTCAATTAGTACTCCTGATCCAAGATTCATATACATTTTTTCTGGATTTTTTCCCATTTCTTCCAAAGATGCGATTGTTCTTTCACTATCTTGATAAATTGAAACTATTTTTCTTAAAAAATTTCGTTTACTATTTAGCACAGCTTCTTCTTGTTGAGCCATTTGCATTAATTGTTGTTCTGAAAATTCTTGTTGCATTATTTAGACACCTCTATTTTTTCAATATTAATATTTCTTCGACTAACGTGTTGTTTTCCTCCAATTAAAGAGTAAATATATTCCATAGCCATTTTTTCATTTTCTGCTTTCACCACTTTAGTGAATTTAGCAGTTCCTTCTTTTCCATATGTTCCATTTGCTTCAAATACTTTCATAATTCATCCCTCCAATGCTTCTTCAATTCTATTAAGTTCGTGTCCAGTTGTTTGATCTCCAACAATAAATCCTTTTTCATTTGCAATAACGCTATTTCTAACAAATGAATCTCCAGTATTTGCTGTTGCTGATCCTCCCCTAATATTTAATGTTTCTTGTATCTTTTTAACCTCTTCTTCTGTAGCATTTGGATTAATTACAAAAGAATTGTTTAATAGTAATAATGATGAGCCAATTGCATCAGTTTGTGCAATATTTTCTTGTAATATCTTAAGTCCATTTGATTGCAAAGCTTCAATAGATTGTGCTTGTAGTGTTTTTGAAACAACAGCGTGCGTATCATTAACTTCAAGTAAATTTCCAAGTGCTTGTTCAGTTTGTATAATTTTTACTTTTATTTCTTTTTCAATCGCTTCAATTTCTCGACCCAAAGCATAACTTGGTAAGTAAACTTCTTTATTATTCATTTTTGCAAATACTGCGAGCAAATTACTGTCATAAATTCCAGCTTCAATAGTTTTAACATCTAAAACTTCTTCAATGTCTTTTTTTACTTTTGCATCCGTTCCTCTAGCAACAATGCACAGCTCGTTATTTGTTAAGCCAAATAACCCAACATAACTTGAGCCCAAAATTCTTGTCTTACTTACTTTCATAAGTCTAAAATAAGTTCACTTGTAATTACTTTTCTTTGGAAACTTTTTCTTCTTTTTTCTCTTCAACCTTTGCTTCCTCTTTAACAGGAGCTTTTGCTTCAACTTTCTCTTCAGTCTTAGTTTCTTTCTTTTCTTCTTTTGGTGTTTCTACTTTAGTTTCTTTTTTCCCTGCAATTTCTTCAGCTTTAGCTTTCAACCCAGTTGCTTTTTTCTTTTCTTCTTTTTTAAGTTCAACTTTTTCATCAGGTAAATAAACTCGAGCTTTTCCCTTATCATTAACAATTTTAACAGTTATTTTTCTAGGACATCTAAACATTCCGTTTTCCCAAATTGTTTCATTAACTTTATTGCTAAGTAATACTTCACTAGCTCTTGTTTCTTTTGTAACTTTCTTTTTAACCATAAAAATCGCACCTTTTGCTCTTTTTGTAACTGGTTTTAGAAAAACTTTACTAAGGTTAATTGTAATTGTTTTTTCTTTGTATTCTTTAGCCATTATACTCCACCTTTTTTGTGATCTCCACTTTTAATTTTTTTTGTAGCTTGTCGTGTTTTATGTTTAACATGTCTTTTTCCAAGATCAATTTTTTTCCAATCTCTTTTCTGTCTAGCATTCCATAAGCGTTTTCCAGCTTTTTGCATTAACCACACAGGAGCATTAGTTAATCCGCTTCCGATTTTTTTTCTTTCACTAATTTGAAAGTCTTTAAAATCTTGTTCTTTATTGCTGCTCATAATGATCACTCTGTTGTTTCCTCTTTAGCTTTTGGCTTTTC
>JABHJM010000091.1 GCA_018691995.1 Candidatus Iainarchaeum sp. | reverse complement strand
CTTTTTGGCATGATAGTCCCAATCATAATTTTTATTATAATTGTTGTTGGAATAATTAACTTTGCAAAAAATCTGCCTAATACTATGGAAGAATTTAGCAAATCAATTGATCAAAAAATTGAAATACCGCTTGAATTTTTCAAACAAGGCCCTCCAGCAATGGGTGATTTTGGGAAATCGGATAGTGATATTAACAAAGATGCGCTGTTTAAGGATGTGTATGGAAGAAAAATTCTTTATTACGAAAACGGAAAACCCGTTTATGAGAAACACGAACATTAATTATTTTTTAAAATTTTATGTTTGTCCAAAAGCATTTAAAATAACATATGATGTTATTATCATATATTGGAGGTGAATAAAATGAATGAAAAAACTCAAAAGAAAAAATTTGTAGAATCGCTTGATTGTGATGATTTGTGTTATATTGAAACAGTGAAAACAAAAGATGATTCAAAAGAAAGCCAAGAAATGAAAGCTGATGTTGAAGAAGAGCTTAAAAAAAAGAAATGTGGGGATTGTTATCCCCAAAAATAATTACTCTTTCTCTTCCTTATCTCCAAGAACTTTTGTCAAAATTATTGTTACTATGACAACGACAACTGTTACAACAATTGCTGCTATTGTTAATCCAGTTGCTCCGTCTGCACTTTCATACAAAGGCAATAACCAAGCTTTTATGGCATCTTTCTACATTAGTGCCGCGACAAAACCAAATGCTGCAATCATTAATGTCAAAGTTTGTTTTTTAATTTCCATTACCAAATTTTTCATATAAAACCCCCAAGTTTTGTTTTATTTTAGTAGAAAAGTTATTTTAAAGACTAGTTTGTGTTAACACACTGTGAATAATAATTATCTGAAGCAGTTGTATAAATTGAAATTGGGTCTTTGTCTGGTAATAAAACATATTCGTCAAAATATTTTTTTGCCAAGTCACAATTGTTCTTTTTTAAATAACTTCTTACAAGATGGTACAATGCATGATTATTTTCAGCATTTAATTCATATGACTTTAATGCGTATTTTAATGAGTTGTCATAATCACTGGTTTCATAATATCTAAGTGACAAATTATTAGTGTTGCTTAAATCTTTTGAATCAAATTCATACGCTTTTAAACAATAATTTACTCCTTCCTGGGTTGACGGAGAATAATAACACAAAGCATTGTGTGCTATTTTTGAATCGGGGAAATCTTTTAGGTAATGATTTTTATAAAAATCCTTTACTCTTTCAAAGTTCTCATCTTTATCAAACAATATATTTACAACATAATAAAATTCATTGTCGAGTGTTGAATAATATGAATCAATAAAATGACTGTATGATTCGTTGTATTTATTTTGAATCAAAAGAGCTTGTGCTTTTGATTTGTTATACAAATAATCTTCTGCAGAATAGACCCCTGAGTATTTTCCATTGATATTAATTGTTTCCATTGTTGAAAAGTTATTATTTGAACCAAAATTAAAAGTTATTTTATAATCTGCATTTTGATCTTCTTTATATCCGCAATTTTCTCCAAAAGCAACAAGTTTTATTCTTGCTTTTTGTCTTGGTTTTAATGTGAAACCATTCTCAGCAGTGTTTACTAAATCAAAACTTGTTTCAGTTGAATAAATATCAGTATATTGAAATAAGTATACTCCGCAAGAACTATTTCTACTATTAACAACTAATGAATCTCGATTAATTTCAATTGTTTTATTACTTTCCGAGGTTATTGTAAAATTTATTTCAGCAAGTTCTAAATCGTCACTATAAACATCAACTCTCGCATCTCCAGCTTCAAAATACTGTGTCCCAGTTGCCTGAATTAGTTTTCCATAATCGGGATTATTATAATTTTCCCAGTACTCAGGATCAACGTTTCCAAGTGAAGCAACTGAAATTAGTCCAACAATAATTGTAACTAGTATGGTTAGTGTAAAAATCCCACCCAGTAAAACAATGGCTTGTTTTTGTGCTCCTCGTTCAATTTGTTTTTCTGGAGTATTATCAAGAAATCTGTAAAAATTACTTTTAAAAGATACTTTCTTTTTAGTATTTTCAAGAAACAATCCAAGAAGAAAACAATAAATTCCTCTTAATACAATAATGATTCCAATAACAACTAAAAGAATTATAAAATATCCAAAAAAAGTTAAGCTCGCTGCACTTGCAGCTGAACCATATTGTGAATAATAATATGCCGTTGTTGGATTTGAAAGAGCATTTGTAAGTGCAATCATCCCAGTAGTTAGATAAATAATGCCAAAAATTAATGCTACTAAGAATGCTTCTGCAGTAGCAACCATTCCAGCAGTAATAAAATTAAAATTCCATTTTTTTATTAATCGATTTATGCTAATAAAAGAAAGTATCATCATTAAAATAAGTCCAATAAAATAACCAACAATCATTGCTATGCCAAGTGCTATTGATGCGTCTCCTTCAACACCCCCAACAAGGTTTAATGAAGCAAGAATTCCGAAATAAATAATTTCAACAATTAATGGGATTAAAAAGATTTTTTTATCAGCTTTAATTAAATCAATAATTCCTTTTTGCATAATTCTTTTAGATTTCTAAACTATTTAAATCTACTCTAGCAAAGACGTAAAGCCCAGCAATTAGTAGTGCGACTAAAAAGAACAAAATGTATGGGAACACTGATGCGAACAAATTGAAAATTGAATGCATTACTATTCCAAGTCCAAGAGAAGCAAAAATACAAATTGGTTTGTTTTTAATTCTTTGAGAAAAAAGCAAGAATAATAAACCAGTCATTCCAGTAAAAAACATGTGTGCTGGTAGAATAGTTCTAAAAATTATTAGAGAAAGTTGTTCGATTATCAAAGTACTATTAAAAGTAAAATAATTAACTGAGTAAAAAACATTTTCAAGTACTGCAAAACCAAGTCCAACAATTGCTCCAAAGAAAAAACCTTTTCTTGGAGATTTAATTTTGAAAAGTAAAAGAAGGATTATTAGAAGTAGTCCTTTTGCTGCTTCTTCAACAATTGGCGCAACACCAATTGCACTTCCAAATTCAGTTACAAAATTTATTCCAAGAGCATAATGGATTGAAGTGTTTACAAAAAAACTAATTGCGGCAGCAACAAGGCCGGCAGTTAAGAATGCAGAATTCTTTTTTTGTTCAATCATTTTTTGACTAATAAAATAGAAAAAAGAAAATAAAATTATTGCAAAACCAAAATTTAACAAAACAGCAGCCATAATTCCTTCTGGAGGGATTCTTGTTGCAAATGCTAACCAAATAAAAAGAATAAAAATTGCAGAAAACACACTTCCCATAATTTTTATTTGTTTTTTGTACTTGTATTCTTCCCTTTGTTTTCCGCTAAATTTATTTCTAATTAATATTCCAACTGCTGCAGCAATTATAAAAAATATTAGACTAATTAAAAGTAATGTTTGAAAATCACTGGTTGTATGTTTGTCAACAGGGATGAAATTAATATTAATTTCTTTTTTAACAATTCTTTCTTTTGAAATTCCTTCCCCAATTAGAATTCCTTTTTGAACAACAAAATCAAATTTAATTTCTTTTCCAGCACCAACATTTTCATCATATACTAGTTTGTTGTTATTTAGGATAGTAAAATGCGACTTAGATTCACTTCTATTTTTGAAAGTTCCATAAATCTTTACTTCTTCAAAGGGACTTATTTCAAAATCGACTTGGTTTGTTGTAATATCTTCACAAAAATGGTCGCTGCAAATGTTTTGGAATCGAATATCTACTGAGTCATTAAATATTTCTTCACTAAATGTGAAGTTAAATAGTAAAATTAGAATAATCGCCAAAATAATTGCTTTTTTCATAATTAGGTATTAATTTTGTTCTATTAATTACTTTGCTAATAAACTAGTTTTTCATGTTTTCTAAGAGTAAAGCCACTTTGGATCTTTTTTGAATTTCTTTCTATACTCATTAATAGTTATCATAGGGGGTCTTTGCTTATCATTGATATTAAATTGTTTCAATTTATATTGCCCATCTTCAAATTCAATTAATCTATACCGTTTTCTTGTTTTTCCCATTAAAATAAGTTTTCCAAGGGCGTTAGCTCTTTTTGCAAATACCCCTAAAATTCCAAATGACATCCTACTCAAATTGATTAATGATTGATTTCTGTGAATTTTCTTTTTCAAATCAACTTGTGCGCACACTTCTAATCCAAATTTTTTTTGTATGTCTATTAACATAGCTGTTTCAACACCATATCCTGTAAAGAAAGGAATTCTTTCTAGGAGATCTCTTTTCCCAGCATATTCTCCTGATAAGGGTTGTATAAATCCACTTAGTAATGGGAAGTACATATTGAACAAAGGTCTTATGGTAAGTTCTGTTACACGGCCTCCGCCAAGTGGAGCAAATTTTTCTCCAACCTTCAAGGGTCTTTTATAAAATGCTTTTGTAAACTTCAATTTCTTTTTTGTTAATAATGGCCCTACTAATCCATAAACAAATCGTGAATGAATATTTTTTATGTCAGCATCAATCCAGCAAATAATATCTCCATTTGCAACATACAACGATTTCCATAAATTTTCTCCTTTTCCCTTGATGTCTTTGTGTCTTTTTAAAATATCTTTTGAATAATAAAAATCTGCACCTGCTGCTTTTACAATTTCTTTTGTTCTGTCAGTGCTTCCTGAATCCATAATAATTATTTCATCAACAAGTTTTTTTTTCTGTAGAATTTTTACTTTTGAAATTACTTTTGCAACACTTTTTTCTTCGTTCAAAGTTGGAATAACAACAGAAATAGTTTTCTTTTGTTCTTTTTTAAGTTTTACAAGATTTTTAATATCTCTAAAACTATCGCATTTGAATTTATTTTTCTCAAACCAGGTATCTACATTCATATGTTCATCTTCTATTAAGATTAAAGGTTACTAGTATTTATAGCTTTTTGGTCTGGAGCTATAAAAACTTTTTTATTGCAAAATTCCATCCTTTTGGCCCAATCTGATCCAAAATATTAATTCCCACGATTTCTTTTTTTGCCTTTTCATTGACGCTTTTCCCAACTCTTTTTACTAAAAATGCCTTATCAACTTCTTTTAGCATCAAAAAATCATTTTCTGAATCGCCTAATCCTATCGAAAGAATTTTTTTGTATTTTTTTCTAAAAAGTTCTAATAGGATTTTTGTTGCTTTTCCTTTATCACTTCCTTTATTTATTCCGACAAATCTTCCACCAACTTTTGTTTCAAATCCAAGTTTTTTTGCTTCTCTTTTGAATAAGTTGATTTTTTTATCAGTCATTTTTGGAATTCTACAACCATTTGCATAATATTTTGTCTTTGAAAGTATGGCATACTTTTTTGGAAGTTTTGCAATCTTTTCTAGCTCTTCAATTGAATGATCTGTGAAAATATGAGTTTTGAATGGTAATTTTTTTTGTATTGTTTTTAATGCTTTATAGGTTTTGTCGTGAGAAACATTTAATTCAATAATATCATATCCTTTTATTCTTTTTATTTTTTTAATTTCAAATTTTTTCAAAAGGGCATTTGTTATTTTGAAAGGGAAATAATTTTTTGGTATGTAAATTGCAGAACCATTTTCAGCTATGAATGGGTTGGGGTTCTTCATAATTTTTCTAAAACATATTTGTTCATCAAATGATTTGGAACTACAAAAGCAAACAGGAATTCCTTTTTTTTGTGCTTCCTTATATGTTGCAAAAGAAATCAAATGGCTATAATTGTTGTGATCCAGAAGAGTGCCATCCAAATCAGTAATAATTATTTTTTTTTCTATATCTTTTGAAAAATAATCAATTAAGTAAGAGTTGTCAATTTTATTTTCAAGAAAGTCTTTATTTTTAAATTTTTTTGTTTCTTTTACTATTTTTTCAAATCGTGAATAGTATTTTTTCAAAGAATATTCTTTTTCAATTGCCTTTTTATTTTTCAGAATAGCTTTTTTATTAGGGGTTATAATCGCATTTATCGTTTTGTTCAATTCTTTTTGTTTTAATAATTTTTTTGGATTTATTTTTTCAATTATTTTTAATTGTTGATTAAGTTTCATTTTTCCAAAATCTTTTTCGTCTATTTTTATTTTGGTGTAAAATCCTGGGAAGGTTAGATTGTTGTTTTCAAAATCTGTCATTACAAAATCAATTCTTCTTCCAACAACTTCTCTGTTTGCCAGCCACCCTTCAGTAAAAGCAAAACCAAACCCCTCAAGAGTTGAGGTTGTAACAATACATTGAGCCTTTTCAAAGAGATCAGCTATAGTATATTTTGTAACTTTTCCATTTTTTATTTCTCTTTTATTTGTTGCACTTATAACATCATATCCAAATCCAATTGTTACTGGTAGTTTCTTTTCTTTAACAAATTTCTTTATTTTATTAGAATAATTTATATCTGTTTCTGAATTGGCATCAAGCGTTATTAGTAATTGATAATTATTTTTTTGAT
>JABHJM010000065.1 GCA_018691995.1 Candidatus Iainarchaeum sp. | reverse complement strand
CTATTGTTTTCTTTTCCTCCGGTTACTTAGATGATTCAGTTCACCGGGTTCCCTTTCATTACTGAATAATTCAGATATCTTTGGTTCAACGAATGCATGCTTCTCGCCAAAGCTTATCGCAGCTTGCCACGTCCTTAATCAGTGCTCGAGCCTAGTCATCCACTAGCTGGCGTAACGTTGCCTACTAAACTTTTTGTAAAACTATTTGGTCTTACTTGTTACGCTATTTAACGCTTGCGGAAATCGCTTCCTATGCGACTATAAATGTAAAAAATCCTTTCCTCAAAAGAGGAGTAGGACTTCTTCTATCCATAGCTTGCCCTTCCATCCCAAAATAACTTGGAATGGGAGTGCACAAAAAATATGCACATTCCAAACGAACAACGCATTGTTGTTCTTAATGTTTGGTAGCAACTTTTGCTTCAACATCTTATCCGAAGATAAAATATTTAACAATTGAAATTTGCAGGTTAATACAAATTTCAAGTGGACTCGGAGGGAATTGAACCCCCGACCTCTCCCGTGCAAGGGGAGTGCTCTACCAGCTGAGCTACAAGCCCAGAACGGTTGTAAAAAATTCTCCCTTTACAAGAGAAAACCTTTCACTTGCACTTTTAGGTCGAACCTTCTTCTAATCCATTCAAACAAGAAATTCAACAAAACATTTGTTTTGTTTTATCCGCAAAATTTTTAATTTTGCTTGGTGCTATCTTTGATAGCCTCTTGCCTATTACTAAATATTAATTGGTTAGTAGAAGTGTGAACAGATTTTTACACTTCAAAAAACTTCTTGTCGAAGAAAGATACTTGTTTTCACACAAAAACTTGATTTCTTTTTTTTAGGAGGTGATCCGTCCGCAGGTTCCCCTACGGACACCTTGTTACAACTTAGCCCCCCTCGCGAAGCCAAGAATTGGCTGCATCATAAAGAAGCAGACTCATCCAAACTCCACTCGGCTGGCTTGATGGGCGGTGTGTGCAAGGCTCAGGGACGTATTCACCGCAAGTTAATGACTTGCGATTACTGGGGATTCCAGCTTCATGAGGGTGAGTTACAACCCTCAATCCGAACTGAGGTTGAGTTTCGGAGATTAGCGCCCCCTTTCGGGTTAGCAACCCATTGTCTCAACCATTGTGTGCCGCGTGTGGCCCAGGAAATTCGGCTCATACAGACCTACCGTTGACCACTCCTTCCTCGAGATTACTCTCGCTGTCCCTCTAGAGTGCCCCCGACAAAAGTCGAAGTAGCAACTAGAAGCGTGGGTCTCGCCCGTTGCCTGAGTTAACAGGATGCCTCACGGTACGAGCTGGCGGTGGCCATACAGGACCTCTCAGCGCGTCAAAAAAGCCCTTCAGGCTGTTCATCACTCTGCTGTCTTCCCTGGTAAGATTTTCGGGCGTTGTATCCAATTAAACCGCAGCATCCACCCCTTGTAGTGAGCCCCCGCCAATTCCATTAAGTTTCACCCTTGCGGGCGTACTCCCCAGGCAGTGGACTTAATGCCTTCGCTACGGCACTCCATATCCATGTAGAATACAGAACACCTAGTCCACATCGTTTACGGCTGGGACTAACAGGGTATCTAATCCTGGTCGCTCCCCCAGCTTTCATCTCTCACCGTCAGGATAGTCCTCGTAAAGCGCCTTCGCTACTGGTAGTCCTTTTGGGATCATCACATTTCACCGCTACCCCAAAAATTCTCTTTACGTCTTCCTTCCTCAAGCATAACAGTATCCTTAGCAATTCTAACCGTTGAGCGGTCAGATTTCACCAAGGACTGATTACACAGGCTACAGGTGTTTTAGGCCCAATACAAGTGGAAACCACTTAGAGGTTACGTATTACCGCGGCGGCTGGCACGTATATTACCCCCTCTTTATTCGCCAAACGATTTAGGTTTGGCAAAAGCTCTCAGTGAGAGCACTCGAAATCCCCCGATCACACTTTCGTGCATTGTAAAGGTTCCGCGACTGCTGCACCCCGTAGGGCTAGGGACCTTGTCTCAGTTCCCTTCTCCGGGCTCCCCCTTTCAGGGCCCGTACGCATCATCGGCTTGGTGGGCAGTTACCCCGCCAACAACCTAATGCGCCGCAGCCTCATCCTTGAGCGATTACTTTCGGAATAGAAAGACCATTTGGACAATAAAACATTCCAGTATATATTGTCTATGGAGCATTAATCCCAGTTTCCCGGGGTTAACTCCTCTCAAGGGTAGATTAGCTACGTGTTACTGAGCCGTTCGCCAAGAACTCTTCCGAGCCTTGTGACTTGCATGTCTTAAGCCGGATTTCGATAGCGGTTTCCGCCAGTAGGATCAGCTGGAAATCAACTTGATACTAAACTTCTTAATTACAATTCATAAATGAATTAGCCGTTAATTAAAAAGTATTCTGACATTGTATTGTTATTTTGAAACTTTTAATAGAATTGGTTTTAAGCTAAAAATCTTTATCACTTATTACCATCTACTAACCAACATCACATTACTAAAAACAGTAATGCTCACATGAATTATTATTGCTCAATGGCTTACGCCACAAACTCAAATTCTTCAATTTATATCATTGAATCTTAGTCAAAAACTAAGGTGTTCAACTCGAGAACTTGCAATAATTAGTAAAAACCAATTATTCAATTAACTCTTGCAATGCGCTCACCAGAGACGTCAATTGCTATACATATACCATCTCTCAACATTTATAAATGTATTGTGGAAAAATGCATTTCTAGCGGATTTCTGCGCCGATTTCAAAAAGTGCTTTTAGCTCAGAATCTTTTAATGTTCTATTCCAAACCATGATCTCATCAACCGTTCCTTGCATCCAATATTCACTCATTTCTTTAAGTCCACCAACTCCAAAATGAACATTACTATTTACTTCCTTTGAAGTATCCCAACAATCTCCTTTTTTCCCATCAACCCAAACACACATCTCTTCTCCATTATGAACACATAAAATATTATGCCAAACTTCTGCACTTACTAGATATCCTTCACCCATAATCGAAGCACTGTAGTTATCAACATCACCATCCCAACAATAAACTTTACTTTCACTTGATGTAGCGCCCCTAAAATTGGTCGCATCTGTATAAATTTGATAACTATCTTCATCAGCACCATCCTGTTCAACAAAAACACAATAATTATCAGGACAATCAAAATTATCAAATTTAACCCAACCGCCATAAGTAACATTGTTTCCGATTGCAATCCCTCTACTTAAAATAAGATAAGAATTAGGACCACTAAGCTTTGCCCCTTTCCCATATTTTCCTTGTACACCCAAATCAACATTTGAAGTACTCCCATTATTTATTTCAAAGTAATCATTAACTGTCCCATCATTTAATTTCCAATATAGTACCATGTTATCTTCAATATTTGTTAAAGCTAACTTGCTAAAACTATTTCCTTGCGAAGTTATACTAGCATCTGTTTGGTTTTGTCCGCCTCCAAGTGCTCCAGTAACTGCAATGATAACAATTGAAACAACCAAAACCGCAGCAGCAATAATAAGTAAATACTCAATCGCACCTTGCGCTCGCGCTTTTTTGATGGAACTTTGTGGCGAACTAAGGTTCATCACACCCACAAAACTATGTTTCGCTTGGTTCCAAAAAGTTCCCTGTGCTTTTTCCATTGAAATATTAACTATAAAGTAGTATTAATTTGTTTTGTTATTTAAGTAATTCTCTTTTTAGCATTCCAATTCTTTTTGAATCAATATTTCCCATTGTGAATAAAGTGTGGAAAAATTTCTCAACGGTTAATGCGCCCATTTTTGATTTTAATTCAATTGCTGCTTTAGCAGCTTCCCTTCCAGTTTCAAGACCTGTTTTGCGATCACCATACAACTCACCAACAGGACTATAATCTTTAATTGCTTCAGCCCCCGCTTTTTCACCATAAGAGAATAGTTGAATTGAGTATGCAAGTGCCTCAATTGAAACTGAATTTCGCTTAATTCCTGAAACCATATCAAATCCATGGACAAATTCATGCATTAAAAAAAAAGAAACTGTTTCAGTAAGTCTTGCTTTATTTGCAGGTAAAATAAAGTGTCCATTAAAAAAAAGTGCACGAAGATTTTTTGATCCATGCCCTGTTAATTGTTCCATTTCTCTAAACCAAGATTGTGGCACAAATAAAACCCTGCTATAAATTCCTTGAATATATTCGCCATAAGTTTTACCTGTTTTTTGTAAAACTTTTTCAATAATTTGCTTTGGAATAAACTTCAATGTCGTTTTCAATGTTTTTTCCATTGCAGGAAAATATTTCATCCCTTGACTACCAACTTCTTTTTTTATTGCTTGTAATCTTGCATTTGCTTGTTCAAACTCAGTCGCACTTAAACGTGCTTTTTTTGCTTTAGCAACTCTAACGCCTAATTTACTTCTACGCATCTTAATCAACTAATAATATTGGTGGTTCAAAGAATAAAAAACCCCCCTTTAAACCAAAAGATAATAAAAACACATTTGCTAAATATATTACTATGAGTCCATGGTTTAGTAGAATAATTAGTAGGAAAAAATATTCTAGCGAACAAGCAAATAGCGTTAAAGAAGTAATTCACGCAAGAGAAATACAAACAGTAAATGCTAAACGAAGACATAAAGAAACCCCTTTTGTTATAAAATATTTTAGAGAACCTCTTGCTAAAATTCAAGAATGGAATGCGATATCAAAAAATTTAGAAACAATTGGAGTCCCTACAGCAGGCTTATCTGAAATTAAAAATACTTCAAAAGGAGTTTATGCGAAACAAAGAGATTATACGAATTCCCTTAAACAAACAATTAAAGATGCTCGAGAATTTGGAGTATTAACCCCAAGCTTAGCAAATAATATTGTTTCTGATCTAGCAAAGATGCACAAAAAAGGGTTTGTGTTAACTGCACAAGAACATATTTTTTCACCATGGATAATTTACGAAAAATCTCCTGGAAAACTTGATCGAGTTATTATTGACTTTGGCTCAATAAAACCTATGAAATCAACTCACTTTGAATTACGTGGAAGACAAAGAGCACACGCAGAACATAATGTTGGAATTTTACTTGCAAACTTAACAATATTTAAAAAACCTGAACGAATTGAACTTATGAAGCATTACTTTTCAATTAACCCTGATCCAATCCTTAAATCAAAAGCTTCGACTTTTTTAGGACACGACTTTTAGTCACACAAATCCAAATAAATACAGTAAGAAAAATACATAAAATACTAAAAGAAGTCCGCCTTCCCACATAGTAATTTCTCGATCTTCAACCATGAAATGGTAAAGTAGTGTTGCTCCAATTAAAACAAATATTGCAACTAAAGAAATTTCAAAAATTAATGGACCAAAAAGAACTCCGCCAATAAGTCCAGGAATTCCAACAACTGCTAGTGAATTGAAAATATTACTTCCAAGAACATTTCCAATTGCAATTTCAGGTTGCTTTTTTCTTGCTGCTGAAACACTTACTGCTAGTTCTGGAAGAGTTGTTCCAAGCGAAATAATACTAATTGCAATTATATCTTTACTTATTCCAAGAATTTCAGAAAGCTCTATTGCAGAAGTCACTGTTAGGTTTGCTCCAAGATATATAAATACTGCTCCCCCAACAAGAATCGCCCAAGTACTTTTTTTGAGTTTATGTTTTTCTTTTAAAATTTCTTTTTCTTTTTTAAATTCTTTTTTAATTTGTGGATTTTTTCTTTCTGTTCTTGAATAAATTGTGTACCATAAATAGATTACTAAAACAACAATTAAGAGAGCTGATTCAATAATTGTTACTTGTCCATCAAATATAACTAAAGCTAAAAGAAATGTTGAACCCATTAGGAAAGGAAGATCAACGTGTTTTAGTTCATAGTAAATTTTTATTTTCTTACTTACAATTGAAACAAGTCCAATAATTAAAAGAATATTAACAATATTTGCTCCAACAACATTTCCAATTCCAATTTCCGGAGCTCCCAAAAACACTGCCACTAGTGCTGATACAAGTTCTGGAAGACTTGTCCCAATTGCAACAATTGTAACACCAACAATAAATGCTGGAATTCCAAATCTTAACCCGATTTTTTCTGCACTATCAGTAAAGTAATCACTTGATTTTACAAGCACGGCTAGCCCTACAATAAATGCTATCGACCAAAGAATTAACTCAGACATAGTAATACTACACTCTTTTGAATATTTAAAAGGTTGGCTTTTTTTAAAATTAAATACTGGAAGGGTTACGCATGGAAAAAATTTATTTTTTGAATGCTCCAAGATAATTTAAAGAAAATAGTAACAATCCGATTGAAATCAAACTAATTAACCAATTAAATTCTACGATTAATGAAACCAAACTAAATGGTAAAAAGAATATTCCAAGTGTAGCACATGCTGAACATTGCGCGACAAGCATAAAACCGATTGTTCCAATGCCCCCAATACCACTTTGTTTTCTTTTTATTGGACAAGTTTTTGATCTACGTTTGAATGTATAAATTTGAAATGAAAGCATCAACCCAAATAATATTACAAATAAACCAACTGTGATTATTGAAAATATTGAAAAAATAGATAACCAAAAAAAGAAATTTTCCCAAATTCCAAATAATTGAATGTGCGCATAAATAATAAATAAAATTATTGTTGAAACTATTGCTAAAAACAAGTACTTGGGAATTTTTAACATTTCTATTATTTGCATATTATCATATGAGTTAAACCCATTCTTCACTTAAAACTTTACCCTCAACACTAACAACAATCGATTTAAGTGGAGTTTTTACTTTTGCTTCTTCTTTTGCTTTTTCTGCCAAGGTTAATAGACTATTACAACATGGAACTTCCATTGTCATTACTGTTATTGAATTTGCGTTTGTAAACATCTCTTTTAATTTTTCAAGATAAGTGTCTTGTCCATCATCAAGTTTTGGACAAGCAATTGCAACTCCTTTTCCTTTCAAATGATCTTTATGAAAATCTGCTAATGCATAAGCAGCACAATCAGCTGAAAGTACAACATCTTTTTTGTTAAAAAATGGTGCATTTGGCGGAACTAGATGTAATTGAACTGGCCACTGTCTTAGTGTAGAATTTCTTTTTCCACCTTCTTCTTTTTCTTCCTCTTCATCATTTCCAAATTCTCTCATTGCTGATCCAGGACAGCCACATGGCATTTTTCCTTCCTCAAGGTCTGGTACGTTCATATCATTCTCCTCCAAATATTCTATCGCTTGGGCAAGTAATTCTTCTTCCCCGTGATCTTTCAAGTGCATTAAGTGTGCTTTTGTTGTGTTTTCCCCATGTTTTACAATATTTTCCATTGTTTTCTTTTCATCATATGGGCTTGCTTCTCTTTTTTCTACTTTCATTGCTCCAGTAGGACAATGTCCAACACAAGCTCCAAGACCATCACAAAATAAATCACTTATTAGAACTGCTTTTCCATCAATTACTTGTAGTGCTCCTTCTGGACAACCGGGAATACAATTCCCACACCCATTACATTTTTCTTTATTAATTACAATTATATCTCTTTCAACCATAAAGATAATATTATTACTTCCATTTTAAAAGAAAGAAAGTTTCTAGTTGGAAACTAAAAAATTTAATTCAAATATTTTAAAAAAATAAAAAGAGTGAAATGGAAATGAATCCATTTTCACTTTTATTAATTATTTTGCTAGTTCTGCTTCAATTGCTTGTTCAATTACAGAGAATGGTTGAGCCCCAACTATTTTTGTTCCATTAATAAACAATGTTGGTGTTCCACTAACTCCATATGCTTGACCATCAGCAAAATCTGCTTGTACTTCAGCACTCATTGCTCCAGAATCAAGACAAGTGTCGAATGCAGTTTGGTCAAGTCCAATTTCTGATGCATATGTTTTTAGACTTGCAACATCAATTGCACTTTGGTTCTCAAAGATTTTATTATGGAACTCATAATACTTTCCTTGTTCTCCAGAACACTCAGCTGCTTCTGCTGCTTTTTGAGCATTTTGATGGAAGCTTAGTGGAAAGTCACGGTACACTAATCTAACCTTTCCAGTTTCAATATATTTTTCTCTTATTTGTCCTAAAGTGTCTGAATAAAATCTTCCACAAAATGGACATTCATAATCAGAGAATTCAACAATTGTTACTGGTGCATTAACATTTCCCTCTATTGCATCATCATCAATACTTACGCTAACACTTGGTTGTGGTGTTGGTTTTGTTGGAACAACTACTATGTCATCTCCGCCTCCCTCACCAGAATCATTTGCGCCTAGTTCAATTCCTTGAAACATAGAATTAATTGAATCTGTTTCTGTTTGAATAGAAGTTACTGAAGCACTAAGTCCAACTAATACAACTAAATTAATTATTGTTAGAATTAATACAATCACAACCATTGGTGCAAAATATTTTTCTAAATTAAAATTAATTTTGTTTTCACTAGTTTCTTCTTCGTGTTTCTTTTTATGTTTTTTTGTCATTTCTTTTCCCTCCTTTTTTTTAAAATAATAATTTTTGATTTAATTATTTTTACAATTATTTTATTCTTGATCTTCTACCAAGACACCATACTTTTCAAACATCATTTGTTTGAGAGCTGGTAAATGTTGATCTCCCATTTTTTCTGCTATGGCGACTGCAAAAGTATTTGCAAGAAGAGAATTCCCATGCCCTTCCATTATTTCACCAATACATTCTCCACAAGGATGTACTCCATTCATTAAATCAGAAAGACAATCACATTCGGCTCCTTCCCCATGGCCGGGAGTTTTTTCAATACAATAAGTACATGGTTTCATTAAACAACATCTAAATTTATGATCATGTCGCATGTCTTCTTGTATACTTTCTTTTAGTGTTATGAAATCTTCCCTTTTTTCTTCAACACTCATATTCATTTCGTCTTGCATCATAAATGCAGAAATTGCTCCTGCTCCAGTAGCAAATGCTAAAATTGCAATTACAACTATTGTTGCTAATATTTTTTTATTTCCAAACATATGTTCACCTCATTTCTCCTATACTGTTGTAAAAACCCCAATAATTTTTCCATCCTTTATTGAATAAATTTCCCATGCTTCTTTTTTTGCCCCAGGCATTCCTGGAGATCCCGAAGGCATTCCAGGCAAAGCAATTCCATCAATATCCGGTTTTTCTTCTAAAAGTTTATTTATTGCTTCCATTGGAACATGCCCTTCAACAAAATATTCATCAAATATTGCTGTATGACAACTCCTCATTCCAGCAGGTATTTGATATTGTGTTTTTATTGCATCCATGTTAGTTGTGTTATTTTTTTCAACACTATATCCATTTTGTTCAAGATATGCTGCGTGCCCCACACAACACCCACAATTTGGATCCTTGAACATCATCACTTTCTCTGCATTTATATCTGCATTTGTTTGTTCTGTGCAACCAGCAACAAGAAGCAGCACTACTAGTGCCAATCCTAAAATAATCGTTTTGTATTTCATAATAATCAAACATATCTTGTTGTGAAACCATACATATAGTTTGTTGAAACCGTTGTTTGTGCCCATAAAGAGTGGGGGTTTTTAATTAGTTGGACTAAAATTGTTGTAATGAATGGCAATAAAAAAATAATTGTAGGATTAGTTATTCTAATTTCATTTCTTTACATTGTATTCAATTTGAATACCCTTTATGTTGGAGCAAACGATCCTGGAGTTTGTGTTGTTGCTGGATCAGAAGCTTGTCCACATCAAGAACAAATTGATTTTCTTGGAGGAGCGATCCCCATAATTGTAAGTATTGCATTAATTGTTGGAGCTGGAACTTACTATTTTATGGGTGAAAAAGTTGAAAACAAAAAACAAGATCTGAAAAATAATACTGAAATTTTGTTAAAATTTTTGAATACTGATGAAAAAAAATTAGTAAATGCTTTAATTGAAAGTGGTGGAAAAGTATTACAAGCAGAAGTTACTCGTCTCCCTGGAATGACAAAAGTAAAAAGCCATCGAGTTGTATTAAAATTACTTGATCGTGGAGTAATTGAAAAAGCAAAACTTGGAAAAACAAATATTATTCAATTTACTAAAGAAATTAAAGAAGGACTTTTTTAGAAAAATCTCATTACAAATAATTAAAAGCACTTAGTATCTTTTTTATACTATGAGAGAAGAATGTGTTGTTTATCGAACAATGGAGTTCATGGGAAAAAGATGGGCTATACTAATTTTGTTTGAATTTTATAAAGGAAATAATGAATGGAAACGTTATTCTGTTATCAAAAAAAGATTAATGAATATTACCCCAAAAGTATTGTCTATGCGACTTCGTGAATTAACCACTGAAGAGTTAATTGAAAAAAGATCCCATGAGGGTTATCCAAAATTTAGCGAGTATAGATTAACAGAAGCTGGAGAAGCTTTTGCAGAAATGATTCCTAGCATAAAAGATTGGGCAAAAAAATGGAAATTTAAAGAAAAAGTATGTGAACAAATTGATTGTAAAAAATGCATGTTTTAGTAACGAGTAGTAGAATTAAATACTTAGGCAGGTGAATAGTTAATATGGGTAAAAAAATAAATGTTGTGGCTGTTGGAACATTTGATGTAATTCATTTAGGGCATATTAATTATTTAAAACAAGCAAAAGCACTTGGAGATAAATTGATTGTTGTTGTTAGTTCAGATGCTCAGTGTAAAAAAAGAGGAAAAGAACCTTATTTTAGTGAGAGAGAAAGAAAACAAATGGTTGAAGAACTTAATGTTGTTGACGAAGTAATTGTTGGACATCAAGAAGATATTTTTAAAGTAATTAATGAATTAAAACCCAGTATAATTTGTATCGGACATGATAGTCATATTAGTGAAGAAGTAATTAATGAAAATTTAGAAAATGGCAATAAACCAAAAATTGTTCGAGCAAAAGCACTCCATACCGACAAATATAATACTACAAAAATTAAGAAAAATTATTTATAAAATTAGTATTTCTTTTTTACTTTTTTGTGTTTGCTTAGTTTTGCTTTTGATTTTTTAAAAGGTTTATTTGTTTTAGAAGAAGATTTTGATTTACTATAATTTCCTTTTGGTTTAGAATCCCCTCTTGATCTTGGTCCACCTTTTGATTTACCATAACTTTTGTTTGAATCTGAATCATCTCTTGATCTTGACCCACCAAATCTTCCCTTTGGACTTGATCCTCTTGGTGCATCATTAGAATTTCTATCAAAACTTTGTCCTGGATCTCCACGTCTTCTTCCCTGGCTTGATCCTTCTCCTCTTCTTGATTTTCTTCCTTCACTATCTCCAAAATTTCCAGAATCATTACTTCTTCTACTTCCACCGTATTTTCCACCACTTCTTGGACCTCTACTTGAGTCAGAATCACGTCTTCTACTTGGCCCAGAACTTTCACTTCTTCCTCTACTTGGCCCAGAACCTCTTGGTCCTCTTGGTCCACGACTTCGTCCAGAACTTGGCCCACGTCTTCCTCGTCCACGGTCATCATGACTAAATCTATCTTTTCTATGACTTGCTTTAAATGCAACATTATCAAAATCAGGTGTTTCTTCTCTTATGATTTCTTTTCCACTTCTCTTTATTGCGTCAAAATCATAGTAATCTCTTTCTGAGAGTAAATTTACTGCTTCTCCAGCTTTTCCAGCTCTTGCTGTTCTTCCAATTCTATGAGTGTACTCTTCAGGTGTTTTTGGAAGATCATAATTATAAATGTGTGAAACATTTGGAATATCAATTCCTCTTGCTGCAACGTCAGTTGCTACTAAAATATCAATTTGTTTTTCCTTAAAAAGTTTTACTGCTAATTGTCTCTTACTTTGAACAATATCTCCATGAACTGGCATTGCTGCAAAACCATGTCTTTTGATATTGTTTGCAATACTATCAACACTTCTTTTTGTTCTACAAAAAACTATTGCTGTTCCTTTTGCTTTTTTTAATAAGTGAATAAGTAAAGAAAATTTATTATCTCGTTTAACATAATATACTTTTTGTTTTAATAAACTTTTATGAACATGTAATTCTTCTACAATAAATTTTGGATTAATTAAATATCTTTCAACAATTCTTTTTGCTGCTGTTGGCATTGTTGCACTAAACATTGTTGTTTGTTTTTTCTTTGCTGTAGCGTCAAGTATTTTTTCCACATCTCGAATAAATCCCATGTCGATCATAATGTCAGCTTCATCAAGAATAACATATTTTACCTTACTAAGATTAATTGTTCTTTGAGATAAATGATCAAGTAGTCTTCCTGGTGTTGCTACAATTATTTCTGCAATTGCAATTCCTTCTTTTTGTTGAGAATATCCAACTCCTCCAAAAATACTTATAATATTAAGAGGAACATATTTTCCCATAATTTCTAAACTATCTCTTACTTGTACACAAAGTTCTCTTGTTGGTGTTAGAATTAATGCTTGTATTCCTTCTCCTGGAACAACTTTTTCAAGAATTGGTATTCCAAAAGCTGCAGTCTTTCCACTACCAGTTAGTGCTTGACCAACAACATCGTGTCCCTTTAGTATTTCTGGAATAGTACTTTTTTGAATTGAAGTTGGTTCTTTAAAACCAAGTTCATTAAGTCCTTTAAGTAATTTTCCGTCAATTCCAAGTTTTGAAAAACTCATTTGCTCACCATTAAACTTTTTAGCAAAAGTTTAACCAAAAAATAGGCCTCGTTTTGCTCACCATTAAATAATTGAGCTACCCAAGCCTTTATTAACGCTCGTAACCGCCTTTTTTTTGATTTTGAAAGAAATTTAAACTAATTCCCACTTTATTTTAGTATGGAATTCAATAAACTAATACCTGAACTCTCAGTTACTGATTATGAAAAGTCACTCGCATTCTATAAAATGCTTGGATTTAAAGTTGAATATACAAGAGAGAACTTTGCCTTTCTTTCTTTACAAGGTTCCCAGTTAATGATTGAAAAACAAAATGATACTTGGAATGTTGGAGAACTTACAAAACCATTTGGAAGAGGAATAAATTTTCAAATAGCTGTTAATAATGTTGAAGAAATACTTTCTATTTTAAAAGAAAACAATTATGAAATTGCTTTTCCACTTGAAGTACATACATATGTTGCAAATGATGAAGAATTTCACGAAAAAGAATTTTTAGTACAAGATCCGAACGGGTATTTGTTACGTTTTTCACAAACTCTTTAATCAAGCTTTACTCATTTCTTGTTTTAATTTTGCAATTTTATCACGAAGGTTTATTGCTAATTCAAAATCAAGTTTTTCTGCTGCTGCTTTCATTTCTACTTCAAGCTGAGGCACAAGTCGTTTCTTTTCAGCAAGAGGGATGTGTTTTGTATCTTGGATAATTATTTTTTGTTCTTCAATTGGTTTGATAATTGTTTTTGGAGTAATATTATTTTTCTTATTATACTCAACTTGTATTTCTCTTCTTCTTTTAGTTTCCTCAATTGCTCCTTTCATTGATCTTGTGGTCTTATCAGCATACATAATTACTTTTGAAGCAGAGTTTCTAGCAGCTCTTCCAATTATTTGAATCAAACTTTTTTGATCCCTCAAAAATCCTTCTTTATCAGCATCAAAAATAGCAACTAACCCAACTTCAGGCAAATCAATCCCTTCTCTTAAAAGATTAATCCCTACTAGTACATCAAATTTTCCTTCACGAAGTTGTCTTAGAAGTTCAGTTCTCTCAAGTGTTTTAATTTCTGAATGTAAATATCTTGATTTGATTTTCTTTGAAGCAAAAAAGTCACTCACTTCTTCTGCTAACTTTTTTGTTAATGTTGTAACAAGAACTCTTTCTCCTCTTTTTGTAATTTTTGCAATCTCTGTTAAAATGTGTTGCATTTGTCCTTCTATTCCATGGACTTCTATTTCAGGATCAACAAGGCCAGTTGGTCGAATGATTTGTTCTACTATTTTTTTAGATTTTTTTCTTTCATACTCATTAGGGGTTGCACTCATAAAAATAACATTCTCTTTATCTAAATACTTTTCAAATTCATCAAATTTAAGTGGGCGGTTATCAAGTGCACTTGGTAGACGAAAACCATATTCTACAAGTGTTTCTTTTCGTTTCCTGTCTCCATGATACATTCCATTAAATTGAGGAATTGTTTGGTGACTTTCGTCAACTACTACTAAAAAATCATTTTTAAAATAATCAAGTAAACAAAATGGTTTTTCTCCCTCGCTTCTCCCATCAAAATGTCTTGAATAATTTTCTATACCCTTACAAAAACCAATATTTTCAAGTAATTCCAAATCATAATTTGTTCTTTGTTTAAGTCGATGTGATTCAATAACTCCAAGTTCTGGAAGTCGGCTCTTTAATTCATTTTTTATTAATTCAATAGTTTCAATTGTTTTTTCTTCTGGAACAACAAAGTGACGTGCTGGAAACAAAAAGTAATGTTTAAGTTCTTCAAGTTTTTCTCCACTTCCTTTGTCAATTAAAAATACTTTTTCAATTTCATCACCAAAAAATTCGACTCTTATAATATCTCTATCATATCCAGGAACAAGATCTATTGTATCTCCTTTTACTCGATACCTTCCACTCATTAATTCAATATCATTTCGCTCATATTGGGCTTCAAGTAATTTTAACATTACTTCTTTTCTTGAAATTTTTTGTCCAACTTCTATTTCAAATCCAAGTCCTGTAAAATTATCTGGATTTCCAAGCCCATAAATACAAGAAACACTAGCAACAATTATCACATCGCGTCGACTCATTAGTGAAGCAGTTGCACTAAGTCTCATTCGTTCAATATACTCATTTATATGAGAATCTTTCTCAATATATTGGTCGCTTGCTGGAAGGTAACTTTCAGGTTGGTAATAATCATAAAATGAAACAAAATATTCTACTCTGTTCTCTGGAAAAAATGCTTTAAATTCATTATAAAGTTGTGCTGCAAGAGTTTTGTTATGAACAACTACTAAAGTTGGTTTTTGTATTTTTTGGATTACGTTTGCTATTGTAAAACTTTTTCCACTTCCAGTTACTCCAAGAAGTGTTTGTGCATTCTTCCCTCTCTTTATTCCATCAACTAACTCACTAATGGCTTTTGGTTGATCTCCTGCTGGAGCAAAGTCAGCACTAAGTTTGAATTGTTCTCCTAGCTCAAATTTGAATTTATCCATAAATATCTCTTCTTCAAATAACCTTTAGACTCTTTGTATACTACTTAAATTCCCTACTTTTTAGAGTTTTTCGATAAGCATTTGCAAATCTGTGTGCTTCATCTCGAATATTGATTAACATTTGTAATCCCTTATTATTTTTGTTAAGTCGAACCCCATTTTTTAATTGTGGAGTGTGTATTTCTTCAAATTCTTTTGCAAGAGAAATTAATGGAATTTTTAGTTTTAATTCAATTAAAACATTAGCAACAACACTAAGTTGTGTTTTTCCACCATCAATTACAATCAAATCAGGAAATTTCATTTTTTTTGACAAAGATCCGCCATATCTTCTCCTTGTTGCTTCTTTCATTGCAACTAAATCATCCCCCCCTGCATTTGATTTTATTTTAAATTTTCTATACAAAGATTTTTTTGGAAACCCATTCTCATATGCAACCATGGAAGCAACTGTATTTGTTCCTGCTAAATGTGAAATGTCAAAGCATTCAATTAACATTGGAACTTTTGGTAGTGAAAGGGCCTTTTGTAATTCTTCCATTCGCACCTTTCCTGCAAAAAAAGTTGCGCTAATATTTTGATAAACAAAATTTAGTAATTCTTTTTTTTCTCCTTTTTTTGGAACACTAATTTTTACTTTTGATCCTCTTATCTTTGATAAGTATTCTCCTAAGTACTTTCCAACTTTTGTTGGTAAGAGAATTTCTTTTGGAGGAACAACCCCCACGTACACTTGCGATAAAAAGTCTTCTAAAAAATCTTCATAATAATCAAATATGAATTCTTGTTTATCCTCAACCACACCTTTTCGAACATTGAAAAGTAAAAGATATACTTCTCCACCATAAATTCCATAATTAATTATGTTTGCGTCAATGCTTCTTGAGAGTTCCATTACTTGTTTTTCTTCCATTGTATTAAGCGCATCAATTTGATCTCTTAGGGTGACAGCATATTCAAAGTTTTCTTCACTAGCACATTTTTGCATTTCTTTAGTTAATTCAGATATAAGTTTTTCACTTTTTCCTTGCAAAATCTTTCTCACTTTGCTAACTCTTACTTTGTATTCTTCTTTATCAATTATTTTTGTTAGTTTTGGCGAAGGTTTTTTCGTTAGAATTTTAAAATTTCTACTAACTGTATCCATTACAATTTTTCTTACGCGTCCTGATGTAAATGGGCCAAAGTATTCTCCTTTTTTGTCTCGAATTCTTGCAACTTCAAGAACTGGATAGGTATCTTTTGTTAGACAAAGGTAAGCGTAACGTCTACTGTCCTTTAAATCAATGTTAAATTTTGGTAAATGCAATTTTATTAAATTATTTTCTAAAAGAAATGCTTCACTTTCTGTACTAGTCGTAATAAAATCAATTTTTTTTATTCTTTCAACTAGCATTCTTGTTTTTCTTGGATGATCATTTTTTTGAAAGTAAGATTTTACTCTTTTTTTAATATTTTTTGCTTTTCCAACATAGAGAACTTTACTTTTATCGTCTTTGAATAAGTAACAGCCGGCACTTGTTGGCAAGTAGTCTACATCTTTTGGTTTTATCATAATAATATTAGACTAGGGAATTTAATTAAGGGTTTTGGAAACGAATTTATACTAGTTTAATACAATTATTATTATGGTTCGAGCTAAAAACAACAATGGCGCAAGTGTTCCTAGAAAAACCGTTATTAAAAAAAACCGAACACGAATAACAGCAAAAGCTAGCAGATTAAAAAGAGCTAAACTTAATCAATCAGTCCGTTATAAAGAATATGTTAGGGCCTGCGAACCAATTAAGCCCGGAAGATATTCAAGTTATTATAAATTTGATATTTCAAGATGGCCTCCGGCTATTTTTGCACCGACTTTAGTAGAAAAAAAATATCTTGGGAGCACCCAAGGAAGTCCACTCATGGACATCATGAAAATTTCAGAAGCAGCAGTTCTAAAAATGCCACAAGATGTTCCACAAATAAAACTTATCCCCAAAAATAAACTAGTGGCACATTATAAAGAAAAAGCAAGATGGATTGACAATCCAAAAAACCAAAAGTTATTTGACAATGCTGTAGACGCTAGATATGGGCCAGTAGCAAAACAAAGACAAAGCATGTTGATTGGTTTAAGAAATAATTTAGCAACTATTGATTGGATTGAACATAATTATGGTGTCAAAATTAATATTAATCCAAAAACACTCAAATGGCTTGGAAAAGTTGTTTAATTTTTAATTATTTTTTTAAAACTGGTTTTAGAAATTGCCCAGTATAACTCTTTTTTATTTTAATTATTTCTTCTGGAGTTCCAGTAGCAATTAATTCTCCACCGCCCTCTCCACCACCAGGCCCAAGATCAATTATATGGTCAGCTGCTTTTACCACATCAAGATTATGTTCAATTATTACAACACTATTACCAAGATCCACTAGTACTTGTAATACATCAAGAAGTTTTTTGATATCATGGAAATGAAGTCCAGTTGTAGGTTCATCAAGAAGGTATAATGTTTTTCCTGTACCTCGCTTGCTGAGTTCTTTTGTGAGTTTTATTCTTTGTGCTTCTCCACCACTAAGTGTTGTTGCACTTTGTCCAAGTTTAATATAACCTAGTCCAACTGAAGATAAAACTGAAAGTTTATTTCTAATGTGTGGAATTTTGTCAAAAAGTTTAAGTGCTTCTTCAACACTCAAGGCCAATATTTCTGCAATATTTTTTTCTTTATAAGTTACTGCTAAGGTTTCTTCATTATATCTTTGTCCGTGACATTCTTCACATTCAACATAAACATCTGGTAAAAAATTCATTTCAATTTTTATTTCTCCCCCACCTCGACATTTTTCACATCGTCCGCCCGGAAGATTAAAAGAAAATCTTCCTGCTTTGTACCCACGTAACTTTGCTTCTTTTGTTTCTGCAAAAAGTGCACGTATTTCGTCAAAAAGTTTTATGTAAGTTGCAGGATTGCTTCTTGGAGTTCTTCCAATTGGACTTTGATCAATTTCTATTACTTTATCAACTTCTCCATTAATTTCGATACTATCATGTTTTCCAATATCAAGTGTCGCAGTACTTAGTTCTAATTTTTTTATTAATCCATTATTGATTATTGTTTGCATTAAAGTACTTTTTCCACTTCCACTCGCTCCTGTTAAACATGTTAATACTCCAAGTGGAACTTTCACATCAATATTTTTTAAATTATTTTGTTTACAACCTTCAAAAATTATTTCTCCAATTTGCTCTCTTCTTTTTGTTGGAGTTGGAATAACTAATTTTTTACTTAAATATTTTCCAGTTAGTGAGTCTTTATTTTTTTCTATTTGTGCAGGTGTTCCTTGTGCTACAACTTCCCCACCATGTATTCCAGCACCCGGACCCATGTCAACAACATAGTCCGCTTTACGTATTGTATCTTCATCATGTTCAACAACAATAAGTGTGTTTCCAACATCGCGAAGTTTGTGAAGTGTTTCAATTAATTTTTCATTATCGCGTTGATGTAATCCAATTGAAGGTTCATCCAAGATGTATAGTACTCCCATTAGGTTTGAACCAATTTGTGTTGCAAGACGTATACGTTGCGCTTCTCCCCCAGATAGAGTTCCTGCTTGCCTACTTAAAGTAAGATAACTAAGTCCAACATTATTTAGAAAATTTAATCTATCAATTACTTCTTTTAAAATTAATTTTGCAATACTTTCTTCTTTTTTTGTTAACTTTAATTCTTTTATAAATTCAAGTGCTCGTCCAACCGAGAGAGTTGTAAAATCATCAATTGATTTTCCATGAACTTTTACATTTAATACTTTTTCTTTAAGTCTTGCACCTTCACACACAGGACACTTATGGGTTCTCATAAATTTTGTAAAATTATCTTTTCTCCATTCTGAATCTGTTTGCGAGTATAATCTTTCGGATTGTGGAATTAATCCTTCCCACCCATCTTTGAAATTCATATTTGCTCCAGTTCCCCAATTTGCTTTTATTGGAGTTTTATCTCCATTCATTAAAACGTCAAATTGTTTTTTACTAAAGTGTTCTATTGGAATTACTAAACTAAACCCGTGTGTTTTTCCAACAGCTGCAAGTTGTTGACTTCTCCAAGAAAAATCCATTTTTCCATAAATTTTTATTGCAGCGTCCAAAATACTCTTGCTTTTATCAGGAATAATTAAGTCAGGATCAAATTCTGATTTTACTCCAAGCCCATTACATTCCTCACATGCTCCAAATGGAGAATTGAATGAAAACATTCTTGGTTCAAGTTCTTCAAAGGTAACATCACATTTTGGACATGAAAGTTTACTTGAGTACAAATATTCTTTATCATTTTTATCAAGAATTATTACAAGCCCATCGCTTTTGTTTAATGCATTTTCAATTGCTTCAGTAAGACGAGTTTTTTCACCAGCATTAACTCTGTCAATAACAATTTCAATATCATGTTTTTCATATCTCGATAAAGGGATTTTTTCATCAGTTTTAATTATTTTTTTATTAACTCTCACTCTACTATACCCCTCCTTGTACAGATCAAAAATTAATTGTTCATAAGTTCCTTTTTTTTGCCTAATAATTGGTGAAAGAATTGTAACATTTCCCTTAAAAGTTTCCCTTATTCTTTTTGCGATTTTTGTTGGGGTTTGTGATTCAATTTTTAATTTATGTTCTGGACAATAAGGTGTTCCAATTCTTGCATAAAGTAAACGCAAGTAATCATAAATTTCTGTAACCGTTCCCACAGTACTTCTTGGATTATTTGAAGTTGATTTTTGTTCAATAGAAATTGCTGGTGAAAGTCCTTCAATTGAATCAACATCTGGTTTATCCATTAAACCGATAAATTGTCTTGCATATGCACTTAGACTTTCAACGTATCGTCTTTGTCCTTCTGCATAAATTGTATCAAAAGCTAAAGTACTCTTCCCACTGCCTGACAAACCTGTTATTACAATGAATTTGTCTCTTGGAAGTGTTACATTAATATCTCGTAAATTATGTTCACGCGCACCCCTCACTATAATATCCTTCATGGAAAAATTCTCTCCCAAAGCCTTAATAAGTTCTATCCCAGTGCCATGCCACTAGCACTATTAGAATGATTTTTATTTGCACGGTTATGTAGAAGAATTGTGTTTTTGTTAGTAATATAAATTCTTCCTTTAACCTTTTTTTCATGACAAGAAGAAATAATGAAGGTGAAGACACCGTAGAGAACCCATACAGAAGAGCGATTATTAAAACACTAAGTAATCCTCGCCTTTCAAAAGAAGAAAAGTATGCCAAGGCATACAATAGTATTTGTGCACATGTTCTTGAAAATGTTGGTATTCGTGGAACAAAAAAGAGTGAATTGCTTGAAACAATTGAAGTGAAAAGATCAATGGCTTCTTTACAACCATCAGAAACCGGAGAAAAATTAATTAACCTTGAAATTCTAGAAAAAGTTTACAAAGCTGGTTTGTTTGATTTAAAATATTCTATAAAAAGATCTAAATCAGTTGAAATAAAAAAATATGAAGCAGTTAAAAATAACTTAATTAACTTTTATCAAAAACATAAAAATGATTCGTTTGAAATTTTTAATCCCATTTCAAGTAAATTAATAATGGATCTAATTAAGGTTAATGAATTTCATACAAGAGATGTTCTTGGTAGACAAAAAAAATATTTTAAAGAACAAGTTGGAAAATTAAAAAGTGAAGTAAGAGTTGCAATTGAAGGTTATCGAGAAGGTTGGTGGAGTTAAACCCCCTCATTTCAACCTAACTTAAAAAGCATTTATACTAGTTTAATTATAATATTTATATGCCAAAACTAGTTGATCGAAGAAAAACTCCAGATAGAAGAGTTGCAAATAAACACGTATTTGAAATCCAAGCCCCTAACGGAAAAATAATAAAACTTTACAAAAGAGTAGTAAATAGACGAACAATAGTTTCTAGCAATGTCAGACTTAATAAAACAGACCGAAGAAAAAACAATAAATGAATTTTAAACTAATTTAAACCCTTTTCTTCCTAATTTTGATTATGAGCGTAATAAAAAAAGAAGATGCGAACGAAAAAAATAAACTTGGCGTGTTAATGAGAGTTTATCCAGATGGAAATGTTGGTGTTGTTTATCAAGAAACAGAAAAAGGACATAATGAAGAATTCTACCATACAAAATCAACTTTTACTTATTATATTATTGAAGGAGAAGGAACCTACATCATTGATGAAAAAGAACATCCAGTTGTAGGAGGCCTAATTGATGAAAATACTACTGTTTTGATCAATGCAACAGGAAAATTTGTTGTCGGTGGACCAAATGGTGATGCCGGCCTTACTGGAAGAAAAATAATTGTTGATACCTATGGTGGAATGGGGCGACACGGCGGAGGCGCATTTAGTGGAAAAGATCCTTCAAAGGTTGATCGAAGTGCAGCTTATGCAACACGTTACATTGCAAAAAACATTGTTGCTGCAGGTCTAGCCGATTTATGCGAAATCCAACTAGCATATTGTATTGGGTATGCCGAACCATTAAGCATTCACATTAATTGCGGAGGAACAGAGAAAATTTCTCTTGAATTAATGGAAGAACTAATTCGAAAGAACTTTCCTCTCAAACCAGCAAATATAATTGAAGAACTAAAACTAAAACAACCAATTTACCATAAAACCAGTAGCTATGGACATTTTGGAAAAAAGGATCTGCCTTGGGAACAACTTGACAAAGTTGAAATTCTAAAAAAAGAGGCCAGTGAGATTAAAACAAATTAAAAAAAAAGTTAAAAGAAGTCATTATTTTGACTTCTTTAATTTTTTCATTTCTTCAGCAATTTCTTTTGTTTCATTTTTGAAACTAACAGATTTTCCAAGTATTCTTGCTGTTACTGCAGTCCTTAAAATAAAACCAAAAAATAGTAGGACAAATATTCCCGCAACTATTTGATTCCAAATTGGATCAGAAAGAACTAATAATTTTGTTTCAATCAAAAAAGTCCAAACTGCATACGGAAAACCACTTACAAGAACGGTAACCAGCATCCAAGTGATTAATTCTTTAAAATGACCATCAGTAAGATCTCGTCTTGCAGAATGAATTAAAAGAATTGAAAGAAATCCCATCAACACAATTATGAGTGCAACCATTGCACTTACTCCAAATTCCATTTTTACTTACCCCCTTTTGACAAATTAACTGTATTATCAGCAAACAAAACTATTTGCTGAAAAATATCACTATTAATATCACTATCAAGTGAAAGTATTACCCCATCAACATCCCAAGACCTCATCTTATTTGTTAAAAAGTGAGTAAACCGGAGAACACTGTGGGCTTTGTTATACACTAACAAAGTTGTCAGTGAATCAAAAAAAACAAATTTTCTTTCTGAAGGAATTGCTTTAACCGCTTCCCCAATTGCAATACTCATATCACTCAAACTTTTTGGAGTTTGAACATAAACACACCCTGCTTCTTTTTCTACCTTTCCAGCCTCTGCAGAAATAGCATCAATGAAAATAAGCATTTTTGTATTAACTCCATTTTCATCAAATTTTTTCTTTATTGTTTTATAAGGTTTGTTCAAAGTTACATAAACTCCAGGAATTCCATTTTTAGTAGTTAATTCTTTAATAACAGATGCTGTTTCTTCTAAATAATTATGCGCATCCGCAACAACAACAGAAATCGTGTTTTCTCCAATTAATAGATCCTTCATTTTAAACTTTTTAGGCATTAAAAAATAACAACACCCCAGTATAAAAAGCTTATTAAATTAGGAAAATTAGCCCTATTTTTGAAAAATAAAGAAAGCATACATGCTAATTTTTTCACTTCGAGGAAGAATTTTATTAAGTGTTATTGACGAGGTTTGAATAAATTGTTTCTTTTTTATTTTCATTGGAGCAAATTCTTTTTCAATATCAGTTGCAGTCACTAAACTTACATGCCCTCTTGTTTTTTCAGGATTGTAAATTATTGAAAATAATTTCCAAAAAAAGGACTTTTCAAGTGGAACAGTAATTATTGCACGCCCATGTGGTTTTAGCACTCTCTTTATTTCACTTACTGCTTTTTCCCATTGTTTGATGTGTTCAAGTG
This sequence comes from Candidatus Iainarchaeum sp., assembly GCA_018691995.1. Taxonomy (GTDB): domain Archaea; phylum Iainarchaeota; class Iainarchaeia; order Iainarchaeales; family JAAZKV01; genus JABIDZ01. The sequence continues at coordinate 5,844 of JABHJM010000065.1, read as the reverse complement.
TTTCTGTGCAAAGAACAATATCCATTGAATTATTTTTAAATGGCAATTTTGTTGCACTTGCAACACTTACTTTTGCCCCAGTCTTTTTTGCAATATTAATAAATGACGCAATAACGTCAATTCCAAAAACCTTTTTTGTACGTTTTAATGCTTTACTTAAGTAATATCCTTGTGCACAGCCAACTTCGAGAAAAATCTGATTCTTTTTTGTTTTTTTTATTTCTTTAACAATTAATGCTTCGCGTGCTTTACTACCCAAGAGTTTTCCAGCTAATGAATCATAATAAAACTCTTGATTATCAGTTCGTTTTGTTATCTTTTGATTCGCGTCCCTTTGCATGATAAAAATGAGTACAACAACTTTAAAAAGAAATAATCTCTTTCATTATTATGCCAACAAAAAGAAAAATTAAAGCAAAACAAAATTTTTGTTTAAAAGAAAAATTACATGGTTTAGCTGAACTTGGACGACCAATCGAGTGGAGTAAAACATTACTCAATATGACCTTGGCAGCTTTGATGGTATATTATATTTACCTACCACTCAACGCTGAGATTTCTATCACATTTAACATTTTTATTTTTATTGCAGGTTTTATATCAGTTGCTTTTTTGTGGAGTTCACTTTATGCACTAAATGATTATACTGATTGGAAAATAGATGCAAAACATGAAAGGAAAAAATTTAGACCAATCCCAAGTGGGAAAGTATCCCCAAAACAAGGACTTGGGTTTTCTTTAGTTTTACTAGTAATTTCATTTGTAATTGCATTTGCACTAAGCAATTTATTCTTAGTAATATGTTTGCTAGCAATGCTTGCTAACCAATTATTTTATACAACAAAACCTTGGAGACTAAAAAGTAGAAAATATTTTGATATTATTTCTGGTTCAATGATTAATCCATTCTTTAGATATTTTTCTGGGATTGTTTTATTTGTTCCAGCAATGATGGTTGCAACAACTCCTTTTCCAATCCTTCCAGTTTTGTTTGTTATTGGAATTCAATTTAGTGGATATACGCTATATCGATTATTTTCAAAGGGACATGATAAGAAATTAAAAATGAAAAGCACTGTTGCTAGCTTTCCTGAAAAATATGTTAAAGGAGTTGCTTATGGAGTAATGGGAATTGCGATTCTTTCTTATTTTGGACTTTTAGTAAATGGATTTTTTAAAATTGGTGCAATTGGTTTTCTTCCACCCCAGTACTTTGGAGCAATAATCATTGTTGCAATTGTTGTACTAGCAATACCTTCACTTAGAAATGCAATTATTAGTCCACAAAAAGCTGATTTGAAAAATAGTTACCGAATTTTGTATGGAATGAATGTTGCTTTTATTTTAGGAAATGCAATCATCTTTTTTATCCTACCATAAAGAATAAATAGTTCTAAATTAGTTCTATTATATGCCAAATTCATACAATAAATATCCAAGAGCCTATATGACTACTGCAATTATTGTTAAAACTGTTGCTCTTTTTTTGGTTCAAATAATACTCCTCGGAATTTTTGGAGTAACTCTTTTTAGATCGGCAAACGCATCAATAATTATTACAATTATATTATTTTTATCATTATTAATTGCAACAATCCATGAAACAAGAAAACATGCAAGACTTGATGCTTTACTTTTTAGAATTGAAAAGCTTCCAATTGTTTCAAGCGCAAAAGCACATTTTAATTATCCAATTCAATTATATGGAAAAATAATTGCAAATGAATCTTTACTAACAAGTCCATATACCAAAAATAAATGTGTTTATTACCATTATATTAAAGAAAAAGAAATCAAATCAGAAAATGGCAGTCATTGGAAAGTTATAAAAAACACAATTAAATATATTGATTTTTCAATTAGTGACTCCCAAGGAAACATTAAAGTCGATCCAAGAAACATTGACAAAATTCTTGGAAGTATTTACTCTCCAACAAAAACAAATAGAGAAATCAAAAATTTTCCATTTAGTGAAATTGAATGTACTCGCGGAGCATATCATTCAAGAAGAATCACCTCTTCAAAATTGTTTGGTTTTATCCCATACTCTACGGGGGCAAACGTTCGCCACACAGAATATCATCTTTTGGAAGGAACAAACGTGTTTCTTTCTGGATTTGTTCACAAGGAAAAGGGAGAAGAAGTTATTGCTGAATCAGAAAGTTATCCTTTAATTATTACAAAAAAAAGTAAATCTGAATATTTAAACAGTTTTGGAGATGGATCAGAAATATATAGTTATTCAAATATTATTTTAGTTATTGGATTACTTTTTGGATTTTTTGTGCTTTCATTTTTTAGAGCAGTTACTTTTGAAATATACATGCTTCCCACGTTCATAGTTGCATTAGCCATTATTACAATACGTTGGATTATTGGAACCCATAACAGACTTGTGATGCTTGAAGAAAGATGCAATAATTCCGAAAAAAATATTGATATTCAACTAAAACTGAGAAATAATTTAATTCCAAAATTGGTTAATGTTGTTAAAGCAAGTTCAAAATTTGAAAAAAAAGTTTTGGAAGAGATAACCAATACAAGAATTGAAATTGAAAAGAATTTAACTAAAGAAAAGTTAAAAGATTTTTATAAAGCTGATCTTAAACTGCGAGCAATTCTTTTTAGAAAAGAAGCATATCCAACACTTTCTTCTTCAAAGAATTTTAATAGATTAATGAAAGATCTTGAAGAAATTGAAAATAATATTTCTGACTCGAGAAAGTTCTACAACAAAACTGCTACTAAATACAATATTGCTTTGAATAAGTTTCCAAATAGTGTTTTTAAAAACTTTAAACATTTAAATGAAAAAGATCTTTGGAAACTATAAAACAATAGTTTCCACTAAGAAAAATAAAATAATTTGTTTTTGCTAAATATAGCAACAGTGAGTTTAATCACTGTCTAGCTCTTTTTCTTAAATATCGTTTTTTTCGTTTTCTACGCTTTTGCTTTTTCTTTGTCCATTTCCAACGCTGTCGTGCTTTGGTTTTTTTGAATCTGCTTGTATCTCTTGATCTCTTAGACAATATTTCACCTTTAATGCTCACCAATTAGTAAGGTATAATGAAGAAATAATGGCAAAGCTTTATAAAGGATTCTTAGACCGTTCCAAAAATTAGTCCATTTCTTTGGTTAGTAGTTTAGCTATTTCAAGCTTTTCTTTATCACTTAAAGAGTCAAAAATCTTCTTAATTAGGGCCTTTTTTTCCTCTTCATCAAGACCTCTGAAATAATTTAGTGCCATTTGTTCCATCATTTTAATCACAACAATTTAGTATCAATCTTTTTATAATTAAACCTATCCAGATCGGCTTCAATGTCAGAATAGTTCTTTCCACAAAGCATTCCCCCAGCAATAAATTCTTCTACAGTTATATCAATCAAACAAAATTCTGGCATTTCAAAGGCTTCTTGCTCTTCTTCTTTTTCAAATTCAAAATCAACCAAAACTAAACCATCTAACTCATCTTTGAATACATCGATTTCAGCAACTCGACCGTCATAATCAAATAAATATCTTTTTTTATGAACCCTTCTTCCAGAAATTTCCTTTTCCAAAGAATCAAATTCTTCTTTTGTTAAATTAATTGTTTGTTCAATTAATTTTGAAGGATCGCCATCACTAGGAAGTTCTTTTTTTGTTAATTCATACTCTTCCCCATTTTTTCGAATTCTAATAGGGGCATGATTAATTGCTTTTGGAATATAAATATCAAGCATTTCTTTGTATTTACAATTAGTTAAATCAGGCAATTCTTTTATCAAATAAGTTTTTTCAAGCTCAATCATTTTCCTTCACTCGCAGCTTTTACCAAACCATAAAATAATGGCGCTGGTTTCTCAAGTTTTGACTTAAGCTCAGGATGTGCTTGGGTTGCTACAAAATATTTATGCTTAGGTAATTCAATAAATTCTGCTAAAGTTTTACTTGGAGAAAGTCCACTTATAACAAGTCCCTTCTCTGCTAAAACTTTGTGATAATCTGGATTTACTTCATACCTGTGTCTGTGTCTTTCACTTACTTTTTTACTATTATAAAGTTTTGAAATAATTCCCTCAGCTAAATTTGCCTCATATGCACCAAGTCGCATTGTTCCACCCATATCAACCACTGATTGTTGTTCATCCATCAATGTAATAACTTTGTTTTTTGTTTTTGGATTCATTTCTGTTGAGTTTGCATCAGCCAACCCACAAACATTTCTACTAAATTCTGCAACTGCTGCTTGTAATCCTAAACATATCCCTAGAAAGGGCATATTGTTTTCTCTTGCATAACGAATAACTTCAATTTTTCCTTCCCAACCTCGATTTCCAAATCCACCAGGAACAATTACTCCATCAAGCTCTCCAACAACGTTTTCAACTTTTTCTCCTTTTTCAATTTTTTCAGTATCAATCATTTCGATATCCATGCCAATATCTAAATTTGCTGAAGAATGCCTTAATGCTTCAACAACTGAGGCATATGAATCCCCTAATGCAGTGTACTTTCCACAAATTCCAATTTTTACCCTTTTTTTATGACCATTACACATTTTTTTTGCTAAAGAATCCCAAGTAGAACAATCACTACATTTAAATTTCATTCTCATTTTGTTTTCAATTATTTTTTCCATCCCTTGTTTTCGTAACTCTCCAGGAATTAAATAAACGCTATCAACATCAACCCCAGTTAGAACATTTTCTTCTGGAAGATTACAAAATAACGAAATTTTTCTCCTAATTGCAGGAGTTAGATATTCACTACATCGACAAACTACAACATCTGGTTGAATTCCAATTTCATTTAGTAGTTTTACACTCATTTGAGTGGGTTTTGATTTTTGTTCATTTACTCCGGTTGGAATTGGAACGTATGAGAGGTGTACAAACATTGCATTGTCTTGTCCTTGTTCCCATGCAAGTTGACGCATTGCTTCAAGGTACAATCCATTTTCAAGATCACCTATTGTTCCGCCAATTTCAATAAATATAATATCTGCTCTTTCTTCTTTAGCAATTGCATAAATTCGGCCCTTTATCTCATCAGTAACATGCGGAACAAATTGTACTGTTTTTCCTAAAAAATTACCATGTCTTTCTTTTTCAAGAATTGATTGGAATATTTTTCCCATAGTTAAGTTCCAATCTCCCTTTGAGGTTACTCCAACAAACCTTTCATAATGTCCAAAGTCCATATCACACTCTGTCCCATCATCAAGTACAAATACTTCTCCGTGCTCAACTGGGTTCATTGTCCCTGGATCAACATTTAGATACCCGTCACATTTTATTGTTGCACAAGTTTTACCTTGTGAAATAAGATTACCAATACTTGCGGTTAAAATTCCTTTTCCTAGTCCGCTAAGAACTCCACCAGTCACTATAATGAATTTTGTCATACTCACCCAACACCTTGTAGTAATAACTACTCAATAGTATAAATACTTTACCAAAAAAAGTTATGTAGTAGATTATTTTTTTAGATAATACTTGTTCCATTCATTTCTTTTGGTTTTTTTATACCCATTACTTTCAAAACAGTTGGTGCAATGTCACAAAGGTTTTTTCCTTTTTTTAATTTTGTTTTTTGTAATAAAGGGTTATTTGAAACAACAATAAATTTTACTGGGTTAATAGTATGGCTTGTTGCCCATTTAGCAGAATGATCTTCTGCATTACCATGATCGGCAAAGACAAATAAGTTATAATCCTTTTTTAGGCCAGTAGAAACTATTTTTTCAAGAGCTTTGTCAACTTCAAAAAGTGCTTTTGTTATTGCTTTTCTTTTTCCAGTATGTCCAACCATATCTCCATTTACAAGATTTACAACAATCAAATCAAATTTGTTCTTAT
>JABHJM010000088.1 GCA_018691995.1 Candidatus Iainarchaeum sp. | reverse complement strand
TTTGTAATCTCTTCTTGTTTTCCAGGATTTGGTTTTATTATAATAAATGCTTTGAGTCCAAGTCCAAGCTTTTCATATCCTTTTGAAGTAAGTTCTATTGTTTTTTTCAAAAGAACTTTATTTTTCCAATAGCTTTTCCATTTATTTGAAATAGTATTTCTGTGGATTCCAAGACTTTCTGAAAGTTCAAGTATTGATAATTTTGGATTCTGACTTTTTTTACATAAAATCTTATAATCAATTTTATTCAACTTTATTGTTGAGGATTTAGCACTCTTCAAATAATGTCTTTTGTATTCTTTACTTGCAAAATAAATATTTGTGTCAATAATAATATCTTCAAATATTTTTTCAAAACCAAGAACAAAAGAATTAATACTTTGCACACTTGGCCCAAAAATTTTTAATGCAAGATCAAAATCTCCAGTAACATCCGCAATAACACTAATTTGGGGCATTTTCAAAGCTTTTTCAATAAACTCCGCAAATTTAAGATTGTCCCATTTAACACTAATAAATAACCAAGCACATTTTCCAAGACCAACCGAATCAAAATTTATTTCATACCTAAGTTTTGAATAATATTTTTCTTCTTTGAGTTTATCAAGAATATAATCAGCAGTACTTTTTTTTATTTTTAAAGATTCTTCTAATTTTTTCCCGTTTTTTTGAAATCCATGTTTGTACGCAAAGTACAATACCTTTTTTCTAAGATCTTCTTTTGGCATTTATAATATTAGCAACATTGTTTTTTTAAAAAGAAATGTTGAATTAACTGGCAAAAGTTAATTAATATTAGACTTTTTCATATTTTTGCACAGTTTTATTTCTAATTTGTGTGCAAATGTTTATGAGCTTTAATTAAGATGATTGCCGTAGTTATTGTAGTGAAGAAAAATGGGGGATGGTACAAATGGAGCAAACAATCCTGCTAAAGGGCATAGCGCTATTCGCGACTTTGACTGGTATTCAGCAGTGGTTATCACGTACTGTGGCTCTGTTTGATATAATATTCATTGTGCTAATAGTAGCATTTTTGATATCTGTGGAACTTGACTACCAAAAACACAAAGAAAAGGGGAGGGCTGATAACCCACAACCCTCCAGAGAGCTTTTTTTAAGGCCTAAATTAAATTTAGCATAGTTCCGCTCTTTTTTATTTCTTTTCCTTCTTTATTTTGATATGGGCTTTTTATTTTTAGATATTGAGAGTTTTGTGGATCCAGCGCAAGAACGTTCTGGATTAAATCCACACTATGAAAATAGCAAAGTGTTTGGAATTGCGTACAATTACTATCCGCTTGGTGCTGCCCCAAAAGCGCCCCAAATCAAAGAACCAACCTTTTTGTTTGAATGGGAGATAGGGTCTGAAAAAGAATTACTTGAAAAATTTTATAATATTTTAAAAGAAATATATCAAAAAGATTCAATGCTAAAAGTTGTAGGGTTTAATCATTTAGCATATGATCTTCCATATTTATTTTCTCGAATGACACATCACGATATTGATTCAAAGCAAATGTTATTTGATGCACTTTTTTCATTCCCAAGACACATTGATTTAGCACAACTTGGAATGGCAGTTTCAGAGTTAACAAAGAAAAATGAGGATTTTCGTTGTATTTCTCAAAAAGCAATTAACGCATATTATGATATTCCAATAAAAGAAGACAGTGGAAAAGATCTTACCTCGTATTATTTACGAGAAGATTATGGCAAAATAAAAAAATATTGTACTGAGGAATTTACTTTTGAATTATTGTATCAAAGTGTGCTAGAACAATTTCTTGTTCAAAATTAAGCAAAGATAAATATGTAGTATACATAACTTTTTCGTTTTTAGAAAAAATATGTCCTAGAATTGGTGTTTTTTTATAGTAATCTTTTTAAATGAAAAATGCCTCTGGCTATCATGAAACCAACACACACAGGTCGAGATAAGATGATAGGAAAAGAAAGTATGTTGTCCAAAGTGCTTGAAACAGGCGGGAAAATATTGGATAATGAATTACCCGCGTTTCAAAAAAAGTTTAACCTAGTGGAATAAAACTACTTTAAAAGAATTGCACATTCTTTTTATTTATGAACATAGCTATCAGCGGAACCCCAGGAGTAGGTAAAACCACTATTGCAAAACTACTTGGAAAAAAATTGAATTTAAAAGTAATTAATGAGAAAGATTTTGCTCTAAAGAAAGGAATTGGCAGTTTTAATGAAATGGATGAACTTGAAATTCCAATAGATGAATTTGAGAAAACAGCAAATGCCCTTCTCTTAAAAGAAGGCAATATTATTTTTGAAGGCCACCTGCTTTGTGAAATGAAATTAAAAGTTGACAAATTCATTGTTTTAACTCTAGATCCTGAAAAATTACAATTACGCCTTGAATTAAGGAATTATCCTGAAGAAAAGATAATGGATAACACTTTTTGTGAGGGAATAGAATATTGCAAAAAACACGCTAAAAAGAATTATAAGACAAAATTGATTGTAATTGAATCAAAAGAACAAAATGAACTAATTAATGAGCTTCTAGATTTACTAAATTAATTTAACATAATTCTGGAACGTTTTAAAACTTATTTTAGCACAAAGATAGTTATGAAGAAAATATTTGTTTTAATCAGTTTGCTATTAGTTCTAAATTTTGCTTTTGCAGCAGATAGTTTATTCAATTATGGTTTTGAAGGGATTACTCTAAACGGGTCTGAACAAAGACAATGTTATTCATTTGATGCCGATTTTACAGAAAATGAAACAACATCAATGAATGGTATTTTATCAGTTCGAGCGGAATTTATTGGAAAAGATAATGACAATTCGTACGTTTTAACAAAAATTGATGGTGAAGAAAAAATTATTTGGCCCGAAAACTTTGATTGTGATGAAGGTTGTTGGGCAAGAGTGTTTATTCCACAGTTAAAATATTCAATTACTAATGTTGAATTGTGTTTAATTACTGGCGGAGCAACAAAAAATGCACAAGTGTTTTCAGACTCAACAATAGGATTATATCCTTCGCCAGTTTTGTTACTTGAAAATAATTCTCCTGAAAAAATATTTCTTGGTCAAAGAGCGGAACTTAAAACAACAATAAAAAATGTTGGATCAAGAGCCGCTGACATTTTTGTTCAATTTGTTGGAGAAGATACAAGGGCTGTTGTTGAAATAAGTAGTTTTGATATAGTGGAAGGAGATACAAAAGCAACAACAACAATAAAAGCGGGCGAAACAAAGGTGTTTTCATATTTTATTAAACCAAATTTAACAAGTTCATACAATCTTCCATCTTCAGTACTTACTTTTACAAACATTTTTGGAGAAGAACAAAAAATAGTTAGCAATCATCCATCAATGGAAGTAATCGATCCAAACCAAGCAGACATTTTAATCATTAGTGAAGGGCTAAAAGAAGGTGTTTTTAATTTTAAAGTAAAAGTAACAAATAATTGGCCTGAAGGGTTTGAAGGCAAAATAAAGATTTTGCCAAATGATTTAGTAGAATCTCCAGAAAGTGTAGTAGTAATACCAGGAAAAGGAGAAGGAGAATTTAGTTTTCAAACAAAAACTCTTGAACCAGGAAATTATTCTATCTCAGCAACACTCCTTGATGGAAATCTTTCTTCAACCACAAAAAGTATTTCATTTGAAGTAAGCAAAACCGATTTTATGTTTGAAATAGTTTTAGCAATTATTGGCGGAATTATTGCCCTTGTAATATTTTTAGTAATTTATTTTTGGAAAGATTAATCCCAATCTTTTGCAATGCTTGTTTTCTTTGTAGCAGACTTTTTTTTATTTTTAGTTAAACTTTTTTGTAAAACAAAACCAACACCAACCAAGAGACAAATTGGAATTAAATAGTAATAAAGATTTGTTGAAGAGTTTGGGGGATTGTCACCTAAAACAAAATATGCTTCGAGATATTGATTAGTATCAATTAATGATTTAGCTTTGTTAAGTTGTTCACTTGAAAAATGGTTATCTATTGCATAGTTATATTTAGTCACAGTTTTTGATTTAATATAATCTAATGCATTCCCAAGTTCGTTAAAAATATTTTCCAAAGCATCTTCTGTTTCTTTTGCTAAAAGAGTATCCACAGCAATAAGTTCAACTTTTATCTTTTCAAGTCTTGATTTTGTAATGGGTGGAATAAATTTGTTTTGAATCATTTTTGCTACACCCACATCAAGTTCAACTTCGAGTAAATTTAACAGTTCCCAAATTTTTTCTTTGAGAGATTTTATCTTTTGTTGGCTTTCATCCAAAGAGAATTGATTTTCTTTTTCAACAAGAGCTAATGTTTGAATAAATAAATCATAATCTTTTTGCAATTGTTTATATATCAAAAATGCTTCTTTTGGGTTGTGGTGTATTGTTGTTTCAAATTTTTCTTTGTTTTTGAGAAAATTATTTTTAATTTGTTCCAAGCGAGCATCACTAATATTGTTTTTGGTAATCTCTTCCCACATTTCATTAAGTGAACTAGTAAGTTCTTCATCAATTTGAAATGAATACCCTTCTAGATTTGCAAGAGATTGTAAAATTTCTTTATTGTCATTTGAAGAAATTGCTAATTTTGCAGAAACAATTAATTGTTCTAATTCTTCAATATTTTTTAGTTTAAGTTTTTTTGCTTGTTTAATATTTTCTTCTAATTCATTTATCTTTTGTTCGAGTTGATTTGTAATGGCGATTTGGCTTTGAATATCAATTTGTTCTTGTCCAATTTCTTCAATTCGCTTTTGTGCTTTTTTTAGTAACGCTTTTGCACTTTGTTCATATCTAGCATCTGGAACAAAACTTAAAAATTCACTAATTTCATTAACAAGATCATTTTCATTATAATTTTTTAGGATAGTTTGGGCTTTTAGGAGTTCAATTTGATAGTACTCAAAAATATTGCTAATTTTAACAGTTAAGCGGTATAGTTTGCTCTGTTTTGGTAAAAAATGCTGATTTTTTAACACTAAGTCGTCTCCATTTATGCTTGTTTTAATTTTTGCTTGTTCTTCGTCATAAAGAGTAGTGCTAAGGACCATGTTATTATAATTAAACGGAAGAGTAATTGTTGCGATCTGTGATTGATTTGAATTATTTGTTATTTTTATTTCAAGTTGAATAATTTTTCCACTTTCGCTATTATTATTACTAATTTCTTTGATATTAGTTGAAAGTAATCCTAAAATATAAAAATAAACAACAAGTTTTTCTTTAAAATCGATAGGTCCTACAAAAATAATATTTAAATCATTTTGTGAATGGGCATATTGGGTTCCTTGTTTAAACAGAATGGTTTTTGTTGTTCCAAATGGTTTTTTTGTTGAAATTATAATTTTTGAAAATGCAGTTTTTGAATCTAAAGAAAGAATTCTTTGGACAATTGATGTTTTATTAGTGGTTGTGAGAGAAGTATTCTCTTCAATCAAACCAATCATTTCGTTTGAAACAATTTTTAGTTGAGTTTTTCCCTTTGGTAAAAAATTAAAGAGGGCTTTTCCATTTTGAAAACTTAAAATAGAAGGATCTGTTGAAATTAGTTCTCCGTCAAGCGTTGTTTCGATTAAAGTTTGTTTTTTAATTTCGTGAAAAGGATTATTAAAAATAATGCTTTTTTTAGTACTAATATTTGTTCCAGCCATTGGAACAAAATCATCAATAAAACTAATTTCTAAATTTTTACTAACAAAATTTATTATTTGTTTATCATATTCATTTGTTGCTTCGCCATAAAGAGTTTTAATTTTATTATCAAGTTCAAATAACACTGGAAGAATCCCCTCTAAATTAATTTCTCCTTTGAAGTAAATGATGGATTCAAATTCAAGAGTGGTTTTTGTTAATTTAGCACTCAATTTTTCAAATTTTGTATTTTCAAAATAAATTTGATTTAGTTCAATTTCATTAACAATTATTTTTAAATTTTCAAAGTTTTTGATAAGCTCTTTTATTTTTTCTTCAGAAAGAATTTGAGTTTGAAGTTGTGATTTAATTTTTTCACAAGCATCTTCAAAAAAGAATAAGTTTTCTGAAGTAACAGGAGTTTTTTTAAGCTCATTAAACAAGTTTTGAAGTTCGGGGAACGAACGATATTCAAATATTGTTGCTACACTTGCAAAACAAGTTTGTGTTAACTCAATTTTTTTAGATTTTAATTCCTCATAGTCTTTTAGTCCAAGAACATACTCTTCATTAGTTAGAACTAATTGTTTACAGTATGTGAGTTTTGAGGAATCTGAAGAAAGAGTTCTTTTTGCTAAATAATTCAACTCTGTGACATATTCTAAAAGTTCGGTTTTATTTTTCACTTCATCTTTAATTTCATTAGCTTTAATATCGCATGCAGATTTAATGAGTTCGTTTTCATTTGAAATATTTTCTTTAAATTCTTTTATTATTTTTTGATAATCTAGTTTCATTTGTTTTAATATTGACACGTCTTCCCCCAAAGCTAAATTTCCACTTCCTCGTTTTTCATTTAGCATAATTAAATTTTCTTTTAGCAAAATTAATCGATCTTTATACTCTCTTTTTGTCAAAATTTTTCCATTTAGCAAAATTGATTTTAAATAAATTGCAGTTGGATTCTCTTCAAGTTCAAATAAAAGCTCATTTCCTTTTGTTTGCAAATCCTGTACTTCCATAACTAATTCTTTTTGATTCGTTTTAACCAAAGAATATGATTTTGAGGTTCTGTTTAATAGGTCTTTAAATATTTCAAGTGAAGAGTTTGTTTCACCACCTAAATTTGAATAAAGTCTCATAAATTCAGAGGCAGGAAAAGATTGTAGGGATTGGATTGACTCTGTTGTATAAATTTTATATTCAAGATATTGAAATGCTTCGTTAAGATAATTGCCAAAGAAAGGAAAATAGCCATTTTTTCCAAGGCCCGCATTTTCAAGGATATGTTCATTGAGTTGATAATATGTTGAAAGCCAAAATGGGCGTTTATCAATAAGTGGTTTATAATCACTTGGATTTGATTTATTAAACTCTTCAACTTTTTCTAAGTAAAAAGCGACATAGCTATTACTATTAGTTTTTCCATTTTCAAGTTCAGAAAGTATTTGTCTTAATTCAATTAAAGATTCATAAAGAGGTTCCTCTTTTAAGAGATCAATTTTTTCATAAGTTAATCTTTGTTCTTGAAAATTAATTATTTCAAAACTTTGTTTCATTCCAGTATCAAGTTCACTAAAAGAATGATCTAAATAGAATCTCAATTGATTTATTGAAGGTGGAATAGAACTTGCAGAGCCATTTTGGCAATGAATTGAAATCATTTTTAGTTCAATTATAGCTTTATTATAATAAAACCAGCTTCGAGCAATACTATTTTTCATTTCATAAATATTATTCTCTTGTTCATACAAAAGAGAAGTTTCAAACAAAGCATCTACTTTCTTATAACAACTTTCCTCAGTGGTGCAGGGGGGGATGGAATCATAACTTCGATTTGTTAGTGAATAACATAAATTTTTTTCACTTTGAGTCATTTCCGTACACCCAAGTAAAAATATGATAAACAACAAAGCGATGATTAATTTTACTTTCATAAAAAAAGAGCATTTTGTTTTATTTAAAAACTTTAATAAGAATTCGTCAATTAGCTATGTGTTTTGATCAATTGCTTTACAAGAGTTTATTGTTGTTGCATCTTCAACTAAGGAGTATAAACAATCATTTTCTTTAGTGAGTAATTCTTTTGAAGCAAGACATGCTTTACAAGTACTTCCTTCTGCTTCTGCTAGTATTGGTTCAATGTAATAAATTCCAATAAAAGCCCCGACTAATAAACCAATTACAAAAATTAGTAAAAATATTTTTGTTTTTCCAAATATTTTTTTCCCAATTCCTCGCCCGCGTTTTCTTTTAGGTGCGAGTTCTTCGTATTCTTCATCTTCTTTATCAATATCATGTAATGACATGTTAGGATAATAACCTTCTTCTATAAAAAGCTTTTCTGAGACTAAAAAAAAGAGCATAACCACAATTATACATAACGACTGCTTTTATACAATTTTTTAGTTTTTGATTTTTTTAATAATTTTTTTCTTTTTTATAAAAACCCAATTTATACATAACTGCTTCTTTGGTTTGAAAAGATGAAAGGAATGTTTATAAAGGTGAATGACTTTTCTATTATAGTAAGTAAAAGATGTGATGATGAATGTACAAATACACAATAGCAAGACAATTAGCTTCTAAAAGAGTTATTACAAATCGAGGAGACGAAATCGGAAAATTATCTGATTTAGTTGTTTCAGAAACAGGCGGAGACATAGAATCTTTAGTTGTTGAAGTTGATAAAAACTCGAAAGTTTTAGCAAAATCTAGAAAACTTGGAAAGACAATCGAAATCCCATACTCAGCAGTTACTGCAGTAAGTGATGTTTTCATTGTTGATGAAAGAGAACTAGTTGAACAAGTTGCTGAAGAAAAAAAGTAATTATAATTCAACTTTTAATTTATTTTTATCTAAGTCCAGATTTTTAATTATTGGATTAACTAAGTTAATCTTTTCACTTATCTCCTCTGCCCTCAAACCTTTTGCCTTACCTTTTTTTATTGCTTCAAAAAGTTCACTTATAATATTATATTCTAAATAAATTTTTTCACCAATTTCTTTATACTCAACTTCCTTAATTTCATTTTCTTTTATTTGTGTCAAATATTCTTTAGTCCTATTTTTTGGTTTTCTTTTTTTTGTTTCTTCGACAATCGGTGGTTTGATTTTGGTAATTAATAATTCATTTAAAGCTTGATTAATATTTTCAAATTCACGTTCTTTTTCAAGATTAGTCTTAGTAGAATAGATATTTCCTTTACTCAAATAAACTCCACTTTCCTTTGAAGAGTAAATTTTTTGTAATGTTTTCAATATTTTTTTACCCACGGCTTTACTTTCCTTTGAAGATTGCTTTTTGTCAATTTTTAGTTGATCAAATACACCTTCCATTATTGCAGGAGAAACATTAAGTAGCTCAACCGAAGCACCAAATAAACTTTTTTTATTAATA
>JABHJM010000062.1 GCA_018691995.1 Candidatus Iainarchaeum sp. | reverse complement strand
TCTCAAAATTCACTTCTTTTACTTTAGGTCCAATGCCAACACCATTAGCAAGCGAAAGCATCCCGCCTTCTCGTTCAGCAAGGTTTTTTCTATTACTTTTTTCACGAACTTCTTTTTGCACATATGCTTTTCCATTTGTGTCTTTAATAATCCAAATGTATGAGCTCCATCCTTTGGCTATTTTATTAATTTTTGTATATTTCATAATTTTTCACTTTTGATTAACAATTATATATTAGTTCAAGTTTATTATAGTCATGTCAAAAGAAGTAAATGCGCAGGGTGCAATTGAATATTTATTAATAATCGCAGCCGCAATTCTTGTAGTTTCAATTGTAATTTTAGCTGTTACTGGAGCACTTGGAAGCGGACAAAATCAAACTTCACAAGGAATTGAATCTCAAGAAAATGCATTTGATCAATTAAAAGCTTCACAACCAGGTTCAATAAAATTAAATGGGAAAGTTTATTCAAAAAGCTCTTCAATGCAAAATGGTTTAATTGGATTGTGGCACCTTGATGAAACCAGTGGAGATGCAATTGATTCTTCAATTAGTTCTAATAACGGGTTAGTTTTTGAAGCATTGCCTGGACAACCGGGTTATTTTGGAAATCAAGCATATCTTTTTGATGGGGCAAATGATTATATTGGAATAGATCATTCATCAACGCTAACTCCAAATAATGTTACTGTTTCAGTTTGGTTTAATAGTAATGATATCACAAAAAGACAGATGTTTGTTTCAAAAACGCAGAGTGGAGGGTATAATTTAAGTTTGAATGAAAATAGTGTTTGTCCTGATGATGTGTTATGTTTCTTAGTTAGGGATAGTGCAGGTTACAAAGCAACTACTGCGGATCCTTCTTTACTTCAAAATAATACTTGGTATTATTTGGTTGGGACATATGATGGGGATACAGCAATAATATATCTTAATGGATCTGAAATAAAAAGAAATGAAATTTTAAGTGGTGACATAGTTTATGTTAATGATGTTCCACTTTGTATTGGATCCGAGCCAAAAATTGACAATACTTGCCTTGATGGAATGTATGTTGATGGTTTAATTGGAGAAGTTGCTATTTGGGATAGAGCGCTTAGTGCAGATGAAGTATTAGAACTTTGGGATAATGCACAATAATTCTATGTTTTAAGAGCATATCACAACATTTATATTCTTTTTTTATGAAAAATAAGTCAAACTGGTGACCATTAATACTAATTTTGAGGTGAGATATTATGGCTGAACAACAACAAGATGAATTTATGCCCGCAGGCGCAAAAAGAACAAAAGGGAGAGATGCTCAAAGATTAAATATATTAATCGCAAGAGCAGTAGCTCAAGCAGTTAAATCAACTCTTGGACCAAAAGGAATGGACAAGATGATAGTTGATGATATGGGAGACACAATTGTTTCAAATGATGGAGCAACAATTCTTAGTGAAATGGCTATTGAACACCCAGTTGGAAAAATGATGGTTGAAGTTGCAAAAACACAAGATGCTGAAGTTGGAGACGGAACAACAACTGCAGTAGTTTTAGCAGGAACTTTAATGGAAAAAGCAGAAAAATTATTAGACGATTCAATTCATCCAAGCTTAATAGTAAATGGTTATCGTCAAGCAGCAGTAGAAGCAAAAAAATATTATGAAGAAACAGCATTTGATGTTAGTTTTTCAGATAAAAAAACATTAAGAACAATTGCATTAACATCAATGACTGGTAAAGCAGCAGAAAGTGCTGAAGAATTATCAACCCTTGTTGTAGCAGCAATTAATAATGTTGCAGATAAACAAAATGGAAAATTAATAGTTGATCAAGATAATATAAAACTTGAAAAGAAAACAGGCGGATCACTTAAAGACACTGAACTTATTAGTGGAATTTTAATTGATAAAGAAATTGTTCACACTGGAATGCCAAGAACAATAAAAGATGCAAAAATTGCATTACTTGATATGGCTCTTGAGATTAGCGAACCAGAAAGTGACACAAAAATTGAAATTAGTACACCTGATCAATTACAAGCATTTATTGATCGTGAAGAAAAAGAACTAAAGACAATGGTTGAAGCAGTAAAAAAAGTTGGAGCAACAGTAGTAATTACACAAAAAGGAATTGATGACCTAGCTCAACATTACTTAGCAAAAGAAGGAATTGTTGCAGTAAGAAGAGTAAAAAAAAGTGATATGGATGCACTAGCTCGAGCAACAGGTGCAAATGTAATTACAACAATAAAAGAACTTTCAAAAGCAGATCTTGGAAATGCAGGAAAAGTAGTTGAAAGAAAAGTTGCGGGTGACGCAATGGTATTTGTACAAGAATGTAAAAATCCAAAAAGTGTTTCAATTTTAATTAGAGGTGGAACAGAACATATTGTTGATGAAGCAGAAAGAGCATTAGTTGATTCAATTGGAGCAGTTTCAAGTTCAATAAAAGTTGGAAAAGTTTTAGTTGGAGCAGGTTCATGTGAAATGGAAGTTTCAATGAGACTTAGAGATTATGCAAAAACAGTTGGTGGGAGAGAACAACTAGCAATTGAAAGCTTTGCAGAAAGCCTTGAAATAATTCCAAGAACTCTAGCAGAAACAGCAGGTATGGATCCAATAGATTCACTTGTAACTCTTAGAAGCAAACACTCTACAAAGAGCGGAAAATATGTTGGAGTAAACGTTCACAAAGGGAAAATTGAAGATATGAAAAATGCTAAAGTTATAGAACCACTTAGTGTTAAAACACAAGCAATTGATTCTGCAAGTGAAGTAGCTGAAATGATTCTAAGAATTGATGATATAATTCTTGGATCTGGAAAAGCCGCACCACAAATGCCTCCGGGTGGAATGGACATGGGTGGAATGGGCGGAATGCCTGGAATGATGTAATTACATCATTCTAATTTTCTTTTTTTATACATCAATAAGAGTAATTCTTAATGTACCGTCTCGATTAATTCCTTGAATTAAAATATTGTGGTGGTGCATTTCTTGCCAATTTCCTGACCCACCCATATAATTGAGTAGTTCATTCACTGTCGACTCTATCTTTTGGATATTTATTCTCGAATTAACAGGATTTTTCATAAATTTCTTACAGAGTTCATATTCATCTTTTGTTAAATATTCATTATGCCTTGTTGCAAGTCTTTTTTCTTTCACTGCTTTCAAATAACTTAATAATTGCTCAGCATTTGGTTTATGGAAATATTCTTGAATTCCAAAATATTCTCCTTTAAGGATTTTTGCTTTAAATGGAACATATTTGAAATGCTTTGGTTTTAATTTTCCTGATTTAATATCACCCATAATTTGTTTTTGCCAGAGCATTGTAGTAACTAGATCTTCTTCATCTTTT
>JABHJM010000043.1 GCA_018691995.1 Candidatus Iainarchaeum sp. | reverse complement strand
TTTCCAATTTTTTCTTCATCAAAGGTAACCTTTGAACCATCTCGTTTTACTATAAATTCAGGCATTTTTCTCACTCTTTTTCTTAACAGAGTAAGCAAGTGTTCTGTCCTTTAAAAAGCTTACTCACAAAAAGTATTGAGTTTGGAAAAGTAACCATGGGGGGGTTACAAATAAGAGAAAAACTAAAAATTTTGATAAAACTAGAACAAGTTAATTTGGAAAACAACTAATTAAAATCAAAAAAGTTCGGAATTTTTGTCCTACTTTGTGTGAGAAAAAATAACTTCGGAATTTTTAATCATAAAATGGAAATTGCTTACAAAACTTAGTAACATTAACTTTTATCTCTGCAAGTTTTGCATCATCATCTTTTGCTTTTAATGCTTGATCCATAAATGAAGCAACTTCATTCATTTCCTTTTCTTTCATTCCCCTTGTTGTAAGAACTGGCGTTCCTATCCTTATTCCACTTGGATCCCATGGAGAACCTGTCTCAAAAGGAATTGTATTTTTGTTACAATACATTCCCCCCTTTTCAAGAGCTTTTTCTGCATCTATTCCACTTATTCCACCAACTCTTGTATCAACTAAGAGCAAATGATTATCTGTTCCACCACTAACTAATCTATACCCAAGATCAGCTAAAGCTTCACCCAGCGCTTTTGCATTTTTTACAATTTGTTCCGCATAATTCTTAAACTCTGGAGTATTAGCTTCTTTGAATGCAACTGCTTTTGCAGCAATTGTGTGTTCATGTGGGCCGCCTTGAAGACCAGGAAATACTGCTTTGTCAATTTTTTCTGCTATTTCTTCCTTGCACATTATTATTGCACTTCTTGGACCTCTCAAAGTCTTGTGAGTTGTTGTTGTTACAACATCAAAATAAGAAACGGGATTTTCATGAACTCCTGCTGCACAAAGTCCTGCAATGTGAGCAATATCTGCCATACAATAGGCACCTACTTCATCACAAATACTTCTAAATTTTTTAAAATCAATTTTTCTTGGATATGCTGTGTAACCACTCAAAATTAACTTTGGTTTTTCTTTACTTGCAATTTCTGCAATCGCATCATAATCAAGTGTTTCTGTTTCTTTATCAACACCATATTGTAAAAAATTATATGTTTTTCCACTAAAATTTACTTTGTGTCCATGAGTTAGGTGTCCACCTTCTGTTAATTTCATTCCAAGAGCTTTATCCCCTGGAGAAAGAAGTGCTGCGTATGCTGCCATGTTCGCTGGCGAACCAGAATTTGGTTGAACGTTTACATGTTCTGCTCCAAAAAGAGTTTTACACCGGTTGATTGCTTCGTTTTCTATTTTATCAATTACTTCATTTCCGCCATAATATCTTTTGCCAGGATAACCTTCGCTATATTTGTTATTTGGGTATGAACCCATTGCTTCAAGAACTGCTTTTGTTACTAAATTTTCACTAGGAATTAATTCAATTCCATCCATCTGTCTTTCTTTTTCCGCGATTATTAAATCATAAATTAGTTTATCTTCTTTTGCAAGTTCTTCAAACATGTATAACACCCGAATTAATAATAACAAAAAAGTATTTATTGGGACTGGTTGATTAATACATAATTTATTCTTTTATGGTTTCTTTTTCACACAAAAAAGAATTTAGAAAAGCAATATTTTTTTCATAATCGCTTCTTTCACTTCTACTAACAAGGTCGGTCTCAAAAACAAAAGTACTTTCTGGATTTAACATTGAAAGATAAGAATAATCACTTTCTACTTGATGAAAATGTTTATGGTGTTCGGTTAGGGTTGAATTAATTTCTGTACCATATACATGGTGTACTTTTGAATTTAACTTTTCAAATCTACTTATAAAATCAAAAATGTTTTCATTTAGTGTATTAGCTGAAAGAATTGCATGACCTACATCAAACAAAAAAGATGATTTGTACCTTGAAATAAATTCTGCAATCTTTTTTGGAGTTGAAAAAAAGAAATTACTTTGCCATGCTCCTATTGGACAATTTTCTATTAACATTCTTTTGTCAAAACAATCATCAAAAAAATCTAAAACATTTAACTCATCTTTTTCATCCTTACTATAACCCGGGTGGACTACAATATAATCTGCTTTTATAAGATCCGCTGCTTCAAGAGCTTTTTGAATTAATGATTTACTCAATTCGCGTTGCTTTATGTCTGCTGGATTGTAACCAAATTTTTCGTGTGCTACATGAATATTAAAAGAAAAATTATAATTAAGTAATTCTTTTGGATTGTAATTTGGCGGGATTAACAATTCTACAAAATCAAACAGATCTACTACTTCTTTAGTTTTTTCTAAATCTATTGGGTATGTTTTTAGACCAAGATCCATATATGAAAAAGGGCTTTAGGATTTTTAATAAGAACTCTTCCAAACCCACCATAAAAACACAAATATTAGGACAGTTTTTTTAAAAGAAGATACTTTCTAAATAAATGGGTGTTAAAATGAAGGCGTATTTAGATATTGTAAAAAACATACTTGAAACTGGAGAAAGAAAACCAACTAGAAGTGGGATGGATATTATTTCCTTACCTGGGAGCTTATTTCAACACGATATGAAAGAAGGCTTTCCTATGCTTACTACAAAAAAAGTTCCTTTCAAACTTGTTGCTACTGAATTAGAATTTTTTATAAAGGGTTTAACTGATAAGAAATGGTTACAAGATAGAAACAATCACATTTGGGACGAATGGTGTAATGTTGATAAAGTTCCTTGGAGTAATACTGAAGATGGAAAAGCTAAGATGGCTGCTGAAAGAGATCTTGGGCCAATTTATGGTTTTCAATGGAGGCACTTTAATGCACCTTATGAAAATTATGATACTGATTACACTGGAAAGGGTGTTGATCAATTACAAAACATGATTGGTATGTTAAAGAGTGATCCTAATCGAAAAAGGATTATGATGAGTGCTTGGAATCCAATTCAAATGAAACAAATGGCATTACCCCCTTGTCACTTTAATGCCCATACAACTGTTGACAATGGAAAATTAAATTTGATTTGGTCACAACGAAGCGTTGACACTATGCTTGGTTTACCATTTAATATTACAAGCTATGCTTTACTATTACATTTGATTGCAAAAGAATGTGGTTTTAAAGAAGGAAAACTTGTTGGACTTTTAGCAGACACACATATTTATGCAAACCACATTGAAGGAGCAAAAGAACAACTTACAAGAGACCCTACAAAATATAAATTACCCACTCTTAAAACAGAAAATTTTACTTCTATTTTTGATTGGGAATATAGCGATAGCAAAGTAGAAAATTATGAAAGTTATCCAAGAATTCCTTTTGAAATTTCGGTGGTTTGAATGAGCATAAATTTAATTGTGGCAATGACAAAAAACCATGTTATTGGAAATGATAATACTCTTGTGTGGGACTTAAAAGATGATTTGGCTGTATTTCGCAAAAAAACTGATGGACAAACAGTGATCATGGGTAAAAAAACTTGGGATTCTTTACCTGCACAATTTAGACCACTTCCAAATAGAAACAATATTGTTCTTGACTGGGAACAATATGATTTAGAAGGCGCTATTGTTTGTACTTCTATTAAAAGCTCAATTGAAAAAGCAAAAGAATTTGGAAAAGAAATTTTTTGCATCGGTGGAGCAAGTGTTTACAAAGCATTTTTACCATTTGTTGATACTTTACATATTTCTTGGGTAAAAGAGGATTATACTGGGAATGTTTTATTTCCAGAAGTTGATTTTTTGGAATGGAAAGAAGTTGAAAGTGAAGACTTTGCTGATTTTGTTCATAAAAAATATATAAAGAAAAACTAAATCTTAAAAACACACTATTTATAGGACAGTTTTTTCAACCGGCACACCACCCAAAAGAGATTTATAAAGTATGGAACACTACTTTTGTTATATTATACAAAGTGCAAGTGCTTTTCTTTCGCCAAAGAAGAGTTCAACGTGCTTATGTGAGGTGATAAAATGGCGAAAAAAATAAAGACAATAGAAGATCTCCCTGGTGTTGGAGAAGGTGCTGCAAAAAAACTTTTTGATGCAGGATATAAAACACTTGAACAAATGGCTGTGGCTAGCCCTATGGAACTCAAAGAAATTGCTGGCCTTGGAGATGGAACTGCTGATAAAGCGATTAAAGCAGCTCGTGATGCACTTGAAATGGGTTTTGAATCAGCTGATATACTAGCTGAGAAAAGAAAACTTGTTGGAAGAATCACAACTGGATCGGCTGAACTTGATACTTTAATTGGAGGGGGAATTGAAACTCAATCTATAACTGAAGTTTATGGAAAAATGGCTTCAGGAAAAAGTCAGTGGTGTTTTCAAGCATGTGTAACTGTACAATTGCCTCTTGAACAAGGTGGGCTTGAAGGAGCTTGCCTCTATATTGATAGTGAGAATTCTTTTAGACCAGAACGTGTTACACAAGTTGCAAAACGTTTTGGACTTGATGTTGAAGCTACACTAAAAAATATTTTTGTTGCTAGAGCTTACAATGCCGATCATCAAATGTTACTTGCGGAGAAAGCTGCGGAGATGATAAAAGAAAAAAATGTTAAACTTGTAATTGTTGATTCGCTAATGGCACAATTTCGTGCTGAATATGTTGGGAGAGGAACTCTTGCAACAAGACAACAAAAACTAAACACCCATCTTAGAACTCTACAAAAATTAGCCGAAATGTATAACATTACTGTACTTGTAACAAATCAAGTTATGAGTAGGCCAGATATTTTATTTGGAGACCCTACCGCACCTGTTGGTGGAAACGTTGTTGGACACGCAACCAAAACTCGACTATATCTACGAAAAAGTAAAGCCGAAAAAAGAGTTGCAAAACTTGTTGACTCCCCCTCATTACCTGATGGTGAAGCATTATACAGAATTACTGAAAATGGAATAGAAGATTGTTAAATTTGTCACCCTTGCCCCCTGCTTAGTTTTGGGGGCCATTTCTTTTTTATTATAAAGAAGAAATAGTTTCTTTCAATTTATTAATTGATGAAACAAAGTCAATATTATTTTCTTTACAAAAATTAATTATTTCTTTTCTTTCCCCACCAAAATATAAAATTGGTTTTTCATTCTTTTCAATAAATCTTTTGAAAACAATTACTTTGTCATCTTTTTCTTCAATCCTTGAACATTCAACATAATCAAATAAATTTTCAATTTTAAGAGCACTTAAAATTTTATTAATTGTAATTTGTGGAGTAGTGGTTATTAGCCCTAGTGAAAATTTTTCTTTAAGTGAATAAAGATACTCAACTATTTCTTTATTTTTAAAATTTGGATTGTCACACCCAAGATCACAAATTATTTTAAAATATTTTTCTCTTGCAATAATTGTTCTTAGTGTTTCATCAAGTTTTGGTTCTGCAATTTCCATTACTTCATCAACAAAATTAAACCAATTTTCTTTTTTTGCATATTTGGCTATTTCTGGTTTATTTAATTTTTTTGCATAGTGCTCAAACCAAACTTTGTGCGCTTTTTCCCAAGGGTCATTTTTCATTATTACTCCTGAAAAAGATGTTGTAATAATTAGTTTATTCATTTTATCATTTATATTTAGACTCAAAACTTTTCTTAAACTTAGTGAATTCCCCTTCTTCAATTGAAGTCCTAATATTTTTAATTAAATTTTGAATAAAATAAATATTGTGATATGAAAGTAAAATGTGTGCATTTTGTTCATATGTTTTATATAAATGGTGTAAGTATGATCTTGAATATTCCTTACATACAAAACAATCACACTCTTTATCAAGCGGAGCAAGGTTTTTTTTATTTACTGCTTTTGAAATTTCTAAATTTCCATTTGAAGTAAATATTTTTCCATGTCGTGCCATTCTTGTGGGGTATGCTGAATCAAAACAATCAGCCCCATTACTAATTGCCCCCAATATTTCAAGTGGCGAACCTATTCCCATTACATATGTTGGATTATTTTTTGGAAGAACTTTTTTTACCGCTCTGATTATTCGATACATATCACTTTGGGCTTCTCCAATTCCAAAACCTCCAAGAGCAACCCCATCAAAACCAATTTTTGTAAGAGCTAGTGCACATTTTTGCCGAAGGTCTGCATGGTTTCCTCCTTGTGCAATTCCAAAAAGTAATTGGTTTTTATTTTTATGAGCAGCTTTACATCTTTTTGCCCACTCTATTGTCCTTATTGTAGAATCAAGATAATCTGATCTTTTTTTTCCAAAAAGCGGTTGGTGATCAAGCACCATTGCAACATCACTTCCAAGTTTATTTTGAATTTCAATCGATTTTTCTGGAGAAATTAATTCACGAGACTTATCAAATGGATTTGTCAGATAAACTCCTTTGTTTGTTACTTTTGGATTAAAATGATCTAAAATTAATTGAAATCCTCCAGAGTCTGTAAAAATTGCTTTATCCCAAGACATAAACTTGTGCAACCCACCTGCATTTTCTATTATTTCAAGCCCTGGTTTTAAATAATTAATAAACGCATTAGAAATAACACATTCAAAATCCATTTTTGTAAGTTCTTTGTGTAAAATATTTTTCACCGCCCCCTTTGTTGCAACTGGCATAAAAAAAGGAGTTTTTATTTTTCCACTATGTATTTTTAGCACTCCCGTTCTAGCGGGAGAATTTTGATGAATGATTTCAAAACAAGACATTATTTCACCCTAGTTAGGATTAACGTTTTTTTCAACAAATTTAACTGGTTAACGTCAAATCCAATTTCTTTTAATTTTCTTCTAAGATCTGAATTTAATTGTACTTCAACTGGATTCAAAAATGCTTTGCCGCCAACACTAAGAATTGATTTTAAAGTAGTAAATTTTTTTATTCCCCTGGGAGAAGCATTAAAAATATTTCTTGGACCAAGATGACTATAAACAACATCAGCCAAAATTCCCTTTTTTTGTAAATATTTTATTGCAACTTCTTCCCTTTCTACTAAAACTTCAACATTTTTTTGTTCAATTTTTGCAAATTCAGAATAAACGTCCCTTGAAATACCAAAAAACTCTAACTTTGGATGAGTTTTTGCCAATTGTGACAATGCTTCTAATTTACCACAACCAAGATCTAACACACGCGCACTACTAGGAAGAGCATCAATTGTTGGAATTAATTTTCCAGAAAACTTCTTATCTATTTCCCGCGCCGTTGAATTTTCATAATCCCAACCAAATGCTTTACGAGACCATTTTCTTCTTCCGCTTGAAGATATTACTTTAGCCCGATTAGTTAGTTGTTTTATTCGTAAACGTAATGCTGGAGAAAGTTCTTTTCGCAATATTGGCATAATAATCAAAAATTTAATCAGAAAAAGCTCTTTTAAAAGGTTTGTGAGAAAAATTACATTGGACTAGACTGGGCCGCTAGCGGTGGCTTGTTACCAGAAATCCGCTTTATGCTGGAGTTGAAACCAAGGAAGAGGTTTTGATGTTGGCGTATTTGCCACATTATGAATGTCGAAGCCCCGTCCTTACAGGCCCTTCGTTAAGATGAAACCCGCCAGGCTGGGAACAGAGCAACGGTAATTTTATTGAGGAGCGCTGAAGGTTAGCGGAGTGGAGTTTATAATGTGATACAAATGCATCATCTAGGAATCCATTCTTTGGTGTGTCCACTTATATTATTAAAAAATACCACAATTGTCGAATAAACCTGTCTGTTTGACTTTTTTTTCTAAAAAAAGAAGCTAATTTTAGTAAAAATCATAAAAAATTACGAAAAGTATATATATTGCTTAAACGTTGATTCTAGCAAGTTTTAACACAAAAAGTGTAATTTGGAGGAAATAAAAATGGTTTTTAAAAAAATGACTGTAAAGGAACTCATTGAACAAATGAGGAAGGAATTACAAGACGAAGCAAAACCAAAGAAAAAGAAAACAGCAAAAAAAACTAGTAAAAAGAAAAAAGTAGCTAAGAAGAAAACTACTAAAAAGAAAGTTGCTAAAAAAAAGGCTAAAAAGAAGCCTGTAAAAAAGAAGGCTGTAAAAAAGAAAAAGCCTGCTAAAAAAAAGGCTAAAAAGAAAAGGAAATAATTAATTTTTCGAGTGCTTTTTCTGCACTTCCTTTTCTAACTTCTTTAAAGAATTTTGCAAAACTTCAAGCAATTGCCACCCTACTTCAGAAGCAAACACCGCATCTCTGCTTGTTGTAAGTTTTGTATGAATTTCATGTTGTTTTCTAAGCCCACCCCTAGCATATCCTTTGTAACTCACGTGCAAAGTTGGTCTTTCTAAAAAAGAAACTTTAGAAAAAAACGCTTCAAAATTCTTTTGTGCCACCCCTTGATCAATCTCATCCAATGCTGGAAAATTAGCAAAAATAACATTCTCAAACTCCATAATTAAATCACCTATTAAATAATGTATCAACCATTTAAAAAAATGATCTAAAGAATTTGACTCTATTTATAAAAACTTTTGACTAGAGAATGTTCATGGAAACTCTGGATGAAGTTATAAACCATTTCCCAAAAAGAGAACAACAACAAATTTTACTTGCAAATACTTTCATAAATGAAAGATTAAATCAAAAACTTTGCGCACATGCACTAAGGACAGCAAAAATCTTGACTACTAAGGGGCTTAGTATTGAAACAGTTGTAGCTGGAATTTTACACGACACAATATACCAATCAGACGCAACTTATACTGAAATTGAACAGATTTTTGGAACAAATGTCGCAAACGTTGTAAAGGAAGCCTCAATTATTGAAAAATTAATCGAAACAAACTTCCCACAACTAAGTGCTGAAACAGTTTCTTCATTGATTCTTTCAACATCAAGCGATTTACAAACAATTATGATTCAAATGGCAGAATTAACAGATATTTTGGAAAGTGGAGGAATTGAAAACAAATATGGGAAAAGGCTTATTCGAGTTGTAAAAGAAATCTACGTTCCTCTGTCATTAAAACTTGGACTTGGAAGGAGTAATTGGCAACTAGAAGATGATTGTTTTGAAATGGAAAATAAAAATGCTTTTCATAAAATAAGAAAACTTGTAAACAAAACAAGAGAAGATAGAGAAGAATTAATTGAAAAAATAAAAAAAGAAGTTACATGTCTCTTAAAAAACAAAGTTGCTGTTCAAATCTCTGGAAGACCAAAAAACTTTTATGCAATTCATAAAAAAATGAAAAATGTTACTTTTAAAAATATTCATGATCTTTATGGGCTACGAATAATTTGCAATAAAGATAAAGAATGTTATGAAGTGCTTGGATATGTCCATTCAAAATATGATTTTCTTCCAAATGCTTTTGATGATTATATTGCTAAGCCTAAAAAAAATGGATATAAAAGCATACACACTGCTGTAAAATACGGCAAAGATATTATCGAATTTCAAATTAGAACTTGGGAACAACACTTACGAATTGAATCAAACTTATATTGGGAATATAAAAAATTAAAACAAAATCGAGAATTTGGAAAAACACTGAGTTGGGAAAGACAATTAATTGAATGGCAAAAAAGTCTTGGGGAGGAAGTAACAAGTAAACGAAAATATTCAAGAAAAGTATTTATTTTTACTCCAAAAAGTGAAGTTATCTCTCTTCCAAAAGGGGCTAGTGTTATTGACTTTGCTTTTGCAATACATTCTGATGTTGGAAAAAAAATGCAAAAGGCTAAAGTGAATGGGATAATCGTTCCACTGGAAACACAACTTGAAAATTTAGATAAAGTAGAAATAATTCTAGCAAATAAACCTCAAATAAAAGAATCTTGGATAAATTATGTTAAAAGTGAAAAAGCAAAGAGTAAAATCAAACAGTATTTTGGTGTTACTAAATCTATAAAGAAAGAAGTGAAAAATAGTACTAAAACTCTTAAAAAAATAAAAATTGCAGATTGTTGTAACCCTCTACCTGGAGAAGACGTTGTTGGAATTAAAACAACTAAAAGAAAAATCATAATCCACAAAAAAGATTGTAAAAATTTAAAAAATATCGCACTTAATAAATTAGTTGAAATTGCATTTGAAGAAAATCAAGGAAAAAGTAAAATTGTTGTGAGTGTGATTGATAGAATTGGGTTACTTGGAGAAGTATTAAAAGAAATCAAAAAATCCAACGGAAGAGTACTCCAAAGCAACTTTAATATCAAAAAAAGTGGATATGTTGAAGCAGAATTTATTCTTGAAATCAAAGGAATAAAAAAATTAGAAAATTTAATGGAAAGAATTGCCAAAATTCCCTCTGTTCAAAGCATTGAAAGAAAATAACATATATTTAAGTATTATATTGTACTAATTTTATAGTTTGGGGGTTTTAATATGAGAAAACTAATATTTTTAATACTAATAATATCACTTGTGAGTGTAGCAATTGCTGCAGCGCCACAAGCAACACAACTTAACTATTCGCCAAGTCCGGCAATTCCAGGATCAACTATTGATGTCCTTATTCAACTTGAGAATAAAGAAGCAAATCTCAAAGAAAACGTACTTGTTACCTTAGACGACAATTATCCGTTTAGTGTTGTTGGCGAGATTGAACAAAATATTGGAGATATGGAAAAATTTGGAAAAACCTTGGTAAGATTTACTGTTTATATTGACCCAAGCGCAGAAAATAGAACTTATTCTCTCACTACAAAAATAAAATCGGATTCGGAACCTTTAGCAAAAGGAAAAAACTTTTCAGTTGTTGTAAGTGGAAAAGATCCAATCATTAAAGTTGTTGGTTTAGTTGGTGAAACCCTTTACCCTGGACAAGAACAAGCATTGTCTTTTGTATTAAAAAATGTTGGAACAAGCACCGCATATGATGTTGTTGTTGAATTACAAGAAGATCGAACAGTTACAGCAACAGGAACTATTGTTGAAAGAGAGATAACTCCTCTTGGAGCTGCAACGGCATATGTTACAAGTATTGGCCCTGGAAAAGAAGAACAAGGAAAAATTCTTGTAAGTGTTAATCGAACAGCCGAACTAAAAAATTACACCCTCCCTGTAGAAGTTTCGTATAGAGATTCTTCAGGAGTAAGAAGCACTGAAACATCTTATGTTGGTTTTAAGGTTTTTGGCGAAGTT
>JABHJM010000061.1 GCA_018691995.1 Candidatus Iainarchaeum sp. | reverse complement strand
TAACAAGTGAGCTTTTTCCAGAACCCATTACCCCAACAATAACATTAGTCCCTTTTCCAAATTCAAGTGAGCTTTCTTTATGAGTTCGCCAATTTGTAAGTTCAAGTTTTTCTATCATAAAATAAGTAATATGTAAAAAATAATATAAATCAACACGGAAGGTCCATGCCGGTTAAAAAAAAGAATTCTAACTTATTAGATTTACGCCGTCCATCTCAACGTTATTAACGCCTTCGACTTCTTCAACAGCTTTTTCAAGTGCAGGCATTAATCCATCTGTTTTATCAGGGACAATATATCCTACTCTAATAACTTCTATTCCAAAACCAATTGGTTCTCTTTTAATATCTTGAAATTTAATATCTTCAATTGTTATATTTTTTAGTCCTTCTTCAACCTTATCAAGGTTCTTAGGATCGCTAAATACTTTAAATACTACTAATGCTTTTCCCACTTTATCAAACTCCTTCTAAGGCCCTACAAAGCCACATTCTTCACAAGTGTATCTTTTAACACTTATTTTACAATGATCGCATCTAACAATAGTTCCTTTTCCACAAGAAGGGCATTTAAACTCTGTTTTGTCATCAGTTACTGTTTTATTACATGTACTACAAACTTTCATTTTACTCACCATTTTTATTAATTAAGTTCTAATACCCAATCTTTAAAAAGGTTCTTTTGAGCCAAATTTGCCTTTCCCTAAAGATTAAAAATACACTGTTAAGTTATTATTTCACATGGGCCCGTGTGGCAATGGATTAACCGGCGAGACTTCGGATCTCGAGATGGGGGTTCGATTCCCTCCGGGCCCATTATTTTGTTTTAATCAGTTTTTTATTAGTCTTTTTGTTGTTTAATCTCACAATTTTTCCAGGAACTCCAACAACAGTACACTTGTTTGGAATATCTTGCATTATAACAAAAGTCTCAGCTCCAATCATAACATTGTTTCCAATTTTAATTGGCCCAAGAAGTGTTGCGCCAGCCCCAACTAATACGTTATTTCCAAGGGTTGGGTGTCTTTTCTTTTTGTGTTTTCCTGTTCCTCCAAGGGTTACATTATGAAATAGTATACAATTGTTTCCAATCTTAGCAGTTTCTCCAACTACCGTTCCTATTCCATGGTCAATAAAAAAACTATTTCCAATATCTGCACCAGGGTGAATTTCAACACCAGTAAGAATTTTTAGTATGGTCATAATAAAACGTGGAAAAACAGGTACTCCAAAGTTATGTAAGGGGTTCATTAGTCTATAAGCAATAATTGTCCACAAAGGTGTGTGACAAAGTAAAATTTCAAAATAACTTTTAGCTGCAGGGTCATTTTTTTTAACAGCTTTAAAATCACTAATAATTTTGTCCCATGCAGTCATTTTTATTCCTCCACTAAATTAAATCTATTAATTTGTTCTCCGTTTTTTTCAACAGTTCCAAGAAAGTCATTTATTTTTCGTGCCCATATTTGGCCAAATTTAAATTCACCTTGATAAAGTGCTTTGTAAACAATAACTT
The DNA here is from genome assembly GCA_018691995.1 of Candidatus Iainarchaeum sp. Classification (GTDB taxonomy): domain Archaea; phylum Iainarchaeota; class Iainarchaeia; order Iainarchaeales; family JAAZKV01; genus JABIDZ01. The sequence continues at coordinate 11,462 of JABHJM010000061.1, read as the reverse complement.
CTTCTAAAGTATCAGAATCTTTTGCAATTGCAATTATTTCATATCTTTGGCTAGGTCGTTTATAATGATTCCAAATTTGTCCAACTTCAAGTTCCATATTCATATTGTTGACTCCATAAGTTTATGGTTATAATGTTCAATTTCATGCATTAAAATATCAAAGTAAATTTTTATTATAATTACTAATGCGATTAAAATAAGGATATTTAGATATGTCATAATACAAAGCCCAATAAATGCAAGTAAAACAATGATGGAGTTTCTTTTCATTCCAAGGGCTGTACAAGAATAAAGATCTTGATAAATCTCAAATTCTTTACCTTTGTTTACTTTATATGAATAAAAATGGTTCAAATAATAAATAACAATTAATGGGATGACTCCTATTGTAACCCCGTTCAAAATAAGGTCAATTATTTCAAATAATCCACTAAAAATAAAAAATAAGATAAGTATCATCAATTCAACAAAAATAAACCATTTAAGTTGTGAAGATTTGTACCGTCTTATTTGATCGTGTCTTGAAGAAAATGAATAATCATGGAAGTATATTCCTTTTGTAGAATATTTGCTTCGATCTTTTAATTTTTTAAAATAAAATATTGAGATAATTATACTTTGAAAGATGTATGCAATAAAAAGTTCAACATAGTTTGCTGAAAAAATAATTATTCCAATTAATGCAATGAGATTTGTTAAAAGTAGCATTATGGTTGATGGTTTTTTTTCAATTATCGCATACCTCCAAAATATTTTTTGTTGTTTAAGTGAAATCATTGTTCTCACTCAAAGAATTCTTTTCCTTCTAAATATTTAGTAAGATGTTTTGCAAATTCACCCTTGTAATGTTTGAGAATATCTTTTTCACTTAAAACTTTTGCTTTTTTCAAACAATTTTTCATCCCTTTTTTCTCTTCATCACTACAACTAACAAATGCCTCTAACACTTTTTGTGCAGCTCTATCTTTTCTTTCAACTTCAAGAACAACCCTTCCCTCTAAAGTATATTTTTTTAGTATTTTTCTCTTTTTTTCTAAAAATCGTTTTGTATTTTCTTTATCTTTTTTCATTGGCCCAACAACTTTCTTAACTTTATCAAGTTTTAGTTCATTAAGTTCAAATAAATAAAATACTTTTTTTTCATCACTCCAAAGATTAGTTTTTTTAACAACAAAATCTTTTTCTTCCAAAGAACTAGTAGCTTTTCGTAAATATCTTCTAAGTTGGCCCCACATAAGATCTGCCAAAATGTTTTTTGGGAAATTAGCTTCTATAGCTAAAAATTCTCTTTTTGCAAGTTCTTTTTGTATTAGTTCCTTTGGCCAAATTTCAACAGTACTTCCAAAGAAAAATTTTTCATTTGGTTCTTCTAAAAATATTTTTGCAGCAATTTTCATTCGTTCATATTGTTCTTTTGAAAGAGCGCTAGCAACATTTCTATTTTCATCAACTGGATCAATAATAATAAGGGGAGTAAAAAAATCTTCATTCGCTTTTCTTTTTCTTTTTTTAAGTAATACAATTTCTTGTTCACCCCATTTAGCTATTTTTTCAAGTGCTTTATTAAAACTTCCATATTTTAACACAAGTAATTCCACACCATATCCAGGAAGGGCTTGATTTTTCAAGTCAGCCCCGTAAGCTTTTATTCCTTTTAAAAATTGTTTAAGTAATCTAGCATCTTGTCTTTGAGCAGATTTCATTTTTTCAAGTAAAAATTTGTTATGAAAAGGAGTACGATCAACTGCACTTTTTTTCTCAAATCCATTTTTTACAATATACCCAGGAACAATTTCAACATCAAAACCCCTTATTACTCCGCGAACATAAGGGTGTTGTGAATAAGCAATTTCCCAAGTTCCACCATTAAAGATCTCTTTTCCAATTCTTAGCCCTTCTTTTTCAAATTCTTTCTCACTGAGTTCTTTATCAAACATTAAAAACAAATCAAGATCGCGATCTCCCTTCAAATGAGTTCCTCTTGCACTAGAACCACACCATTCAAGATGAGAGTGTTTTCCTTCAAGTCCTTCTACTTCTTTTTTAATACTAATAAATAGTTTTTTTTCATCTGCAAGTTCACTTTTTGAAGGAGTTACTTTTGCAAGAACCTTTTTGTAAATTGCTTTTCTTTTTGCAAGAGTTTTTTTAACCATATAATAAGCTTATTATACTACTTTTTATATAATCCTTTTGAATGGACTTTACACAACTAAGAGTAAAAAAGCTAGGTGACAATTCTTTTGCAGAGATTCATGAGGGTTTAGCACACAATTTTTATGAACTAAAAGAGATTTCTTTACCAGAAAAAGAAGCAAAACTTGCTACTATTTTACAAAAAATAATCCAAGGGAGTAATACGCTTAGTGAACTTGGTTCATTTGAAGAACTTCCAGATAATTTTGGTAATAAATTTCGAGAAGAAATTGTTTCTGTTGTAGAAATAAATGGTTTAAATGAAAAAATCCCTTCCAAAAGTGTTCTCACTTCATTATTAATAGATTTATTAGTCATTATTGATTCAATTAAATTTATTTCAAACAAAGAACTTTTTGCAAAAACAGTTTTACAAAACTCAGTTGGTCTAAAACAACTTTCTTTTTTCTCTTTAGATGAATCTTTAGAAGAATTAATGATTAATGGGCTTGGAAACATTTTTGTTTTCCACAGAGAGTTTGGGATGTGTAAAACAAATTTATCAATTGAGGAAAGAGCTTTTGAAAATCTTTTGCAAAGAATCGCAAATACGATTGGAAAGGAATTTAATTTAGATAGTCCTCTTTTAGATGCTCGCTTGCCTGATGGAAGTAGAGTTAATGCAACATTTAGTATTGTTTCACCAAAAGGTATTTCGTTAACAATTAGAAAATTTTTACAAACCCCATTAACAATTTTAGACTTAATTGAAAAGGGAGCAGTAACTAGCGAAGCTGCAGCTTTTTTGTGGTTAATGAATGAAGGATTTGGAATTGCTCCAAAAAACATTTTAGTAACTGGCGGAACGGCTAGTGGGAAAACAACTTTTCTAAATACATTATCAAACTTTATTCGATTAAGCGATAGGATAATTTCTATTGAAGATACACTTGAAATTTCATTACTAAATAGAGAAAACTGGGTGGCTCTTGAAGCAAAACATTCGGGAAATGAAATTACAATGGATTCATTATTAAAAAATTCTCTTAGAATGAGGCCTGACAGATTAATTGTTGGAGAAGTTAGAGGAAAAGAAGCCCTAACTTTATTTACTGCAATGGATAATGGCCATGCTGGATGCCTAGGAACAGTTCATTCAAATAATGCAAAAGAATTAATTATTAAATTACAAGAAAGGCCTTTTGAAGTTCCAAAAACAATGCTTCCATTAGTAGATTTAATAGTGGTTATGCAAAGAACATATTCAAAAGAAAAAGGTATGCGAAGAAGTGTAAATCAAATTGCAGAAGTTACAAGAATGGAAGACAAAGTTTTACTTGCAAATGTTTACGAAACAAATTCAAATGGAGAACTTGTTCGTTCTGATGTTCCAAGCCACATAATGGAACAAATTGCAAATGATGTTTCTGTTACAAAAAATGAAATAAAAAAAGAAATTGAAACAAGAAGATTAATTTTAGAATGGTTAATAGAAAAAGATGTGCGTCAACCCCTTGAGATTTTAGAATTTATTCAAAGTTATTATTTTAATCCAGAAAAAGTTCTTTCAATGATTTACAAATAAATTTTTATTTGAGTAATTTTTTCATTTCTTTTTCAAGTTTTTTCAAACTCTTTTGATTTTTTACAAATTTTTGGTTAGCTTTTGTAACCAAGTATTTCAAATATGTATTATCAATTTTAGTTTCGCCATTTTCTCGCACAGGAAGATTTATTTGGTGAGTTCCAACAATTTCAATAATAAATTTTCCTTCCTTAGCAACCTTAATTCCACTTCGTTTAACACCAGCTTTTTCACAAGCAACCAAAATAGGTTTTGAATTCACAAGGTTATTTGTTCCAAGATGGAAGATTATTGGTTCTTGTTTAAACCAAAGTACTTCGCCATCATAAGCTTCTATTCCTTCGCGAACTTCGCCAAATTTTACTTTTCTATGCCATTTACGGTGAAATGCACTCTCTTTCTTACTTTCGTTCATATCAAGTCCAACAAGGGTAATTCTTCCTGCACAAGAGCTTGCACTAAAGTAATTCTTGCTTTTTGTCAAAAAATTGCATAAAGAAATGAATTCTTTGTCCATTTTGCCGTCCTTTTTTGCTTTCTCAAATGTATTTTTGTGATGCTCTTTTACCATTTCAAATCTTTTTTCACTCATAAAAAAACCTTTTTATTTCCTTGCTAATACAATTATTTTGATTTGGTATGTTTAAAAAATTGTGTATTGTGATTTTGCTCCTATTTTTGTTAAATGGAGTCAATTCTATAAGGTTAATTGATCCAATTTCAACAGAACTTACAACTGATGACTATATAGGATCAGCTTCACCAGGTAGCACACTTGAACTAATATTTTCAAAAGAACTTGGAAAATTTGATTCTCTTAAAATAAATTCAGAGCTCCCAAGTGGTTTTGATACAAAGGTAAGAGATTATTTAGAGACAATAAAAGTGTTTATTACAATTCCAAAAGATGCAATCAATGATACTTATTCACTGAACTTAACATTAAGTGGAAAGAGTACAGAAGATGCGGATATTTATTTTATTGTAAAAAATGGTTTGCTTGATGCATCACTTAATAATTATTCAAATCAAACATTTGTTTCATCTCCTGCAAGTTATACTTTTACATTAATAAATAATTCTCATGCAGATGATGAATTTTATTTGTCAGCACTTCTTCCATGGTATTGGTTGGAAGAAAAAGGATTAGCAGGAAATGCGCTTGGTGATCACGTGATTAAAATAAATGTTCCAAGAAAATCAACTAAAGAAGTAACTCTTACAATTTATCCTCAAACGCATGGGGAAAAAATATTTGATGTGGTTGTTAATTTAACTCCAAAAGAAGAAAAAAAGTTTTCTCTTAAAGTTGATGCGAAACAAACATTTATTGGAAAAACACAAAATATTTTTTATGGAATTCCATTTTATTCCTTTTCTTTAGTTCCAAGTTTTGATTTGATTGGTCTATTTTCATTACTATTTAATTAAGTGTTTTTATGGATGAAAAAGTAGAAGAAAAAAAGTTTGCTAAAACAGTGCTTGAAGAAATTACAATTGGAAAGATTAATTCTTTACGAGATCTTGATATTAGACAATTTGAACTTTGTAAACAATTTAAATTAAAAGAAGTGCCAGCAAGACCGTTCATTTTATCATTTGCAAAAAAACCAACTAAAAAAATGTTAGAAATTCTTTCAATAAAACCAACAAGAAGTCTTTCAGGAGTGCAAGTTATTGCAGTAATGCTTCCTCCATTTGATTGTCCTGGAGAATGTACTTATTGTCCATCTCAATTTGAAGATAAAATTGCTCCAAAATCATACACTGGTTTTGAACCATCAACAATGAGGGCACAAAGACATAATTATGATCCATACAAAATAGTTGCAAATAGAATAGAACAACTTGATGCAACAGGAAATTATGCTGAAAAAATAGAACTCATTTTTCAAGGAAGTTCGTTTACAGTTCTTGGTGAAAAAAGACAAAAATCACTTATAAAAAAAAGTGTTGATGCAGTAATTGGAAAAAAACAATCTTCTTTTGAAAAAACAAAATTAGTGGCAGAAAAATCAAAACGAAGAGTTGTTGGAATTACTTTTGAAACTCGTCCAGATTATTGCACAAAAAAAGATATTAAGAGAATGCTCAATTTAGGTGGAACAAGAGTTGAGCTTGGGGTACAAAATCCATCTGACACAATTTATAAAAAAATAAAAAGAGGGCACAGTGTAAAAGATGTAGTAAATTCTACAATGCGATTAAAAGATTCTTCTTTCAAAGTACTATATCACTTAATGCCAGGTCTTCCAGGAAGTGATTATAAAACAGATCTTGCAAATTTTAGAAAAATATTTTCTTCACAAGACTTTAAACCAGACATGGTAAAATTTTATCCATGTCTTGTAATAAAAGGTTCAGAATTATATGCTGATTGGAAAAAAGGAAATTTCAATCCACTTTTAGAAAAAGAAGCAATAAAATTACTTTCTAGTATTAAATCAGAAATTCCAAGATGGGTTAGAATAATGCGAGTAAACCGTGACATTCCAAGTAATATTATTTCAGCAGGAATAAAGAAAACAAATCTTCGCCAATTGGTTGAAAAGGAAATGGAATCTCATGGGCAAAAATGTAATTGTATACGATGTCGAGAGATTGGCCTTAAGAAAAAAGAATTTGATATTTCTAAAGCAAAGATAAAAACAGAATTTTATAAAGCAAGCAAAGGGGAAGAAGCATTTATTTCTCTTGAACATAAAGACGATCTATTTGGTTTTGTAAGAGTTAGAAAACCACATGCTCCGTTCTTAAAATCAATAACCCCCGATACAGCACTTGTAAGAGAACTTCACGTTTATGGAAAAACACTTTCTCTTGGAAAAAAAGAGGAGGATAGTGCACAGCACCATGGCCTTGGTAAAGAATTAATGCTAAAAGCAGAGGAAATTGCAAAAGAAAAATTTGGGGCTAAAAAAATGGTTGTTATTTCAGGACTTGGAGTAAAACCATATTATAAGAAAAATCTAAATTATGTTGATGATTCCTTTTTTGTGTCAAAAAAACTCTAATGCTTATTAATTGTTAAGCTATAATTATAGTGAGAATTATGATTGAATTAATTGTTATTGCAATTTTAGTTGTTATTTGTATTATTCTTATTTGGTTAGTTCTTTCTCTAAAAGAAGAACTCACAAATTTGAGATTTGCAAAACAATCTCAAAGTGTTAAATATGGTCAATTAACAGAGCAATGGCTTCCTTTTGCAAAAAAATATCCTTATAATTCTCAAAACTTTCGTTTTATTGGAAAACCAATTGATGGACTTGCTTTTGAAGATGAAAAAGTTGTATTTGTAGAATTTAAAACAAATAAAAGTTCACTTTCAAAAGTTCAAAGAAAAGTGCGTGATCTTATTCGCGAAAAAAAAGTTGAATGGTTAGAACTAAGAGTAGATTAATTACTCAACCTTATATCTAAGTTTAGCAACTACTCCGCCAAAATTATGAATACTTTTTTCCTGTGGATTTTTTGAAGAGATAATATTTATCCCACAACCAATTTTTTCTCCAAGGTCCAAAATTTCTTCAGTTGCAACTCTATTTTGCATTAAGTAAGTTTCACTAATAATTAATTGTTCAACAGCACCAATATTAATTAATTCCTTAACTTTATCAATCCCGTATTCACCAAGTCCTTTTGGAAGTGCTGCTAAAAATTCTTCAATAATTTTTGTTTCTTTTGTTAATTGTAATTCTTTTTCAATTTTTTCAAGTTTCCCTTGGGAAATAAGTTCTCGAAAACCAGTTTCTCCAACAGAGTTAGTTGTTTCAGTTAATATTTTTGGAATCTTAACATTTTTTTCCGCAACAAACTTTACAAAATTTTCTTTTGTAAATCCAGGTCCAGCTAAAAGGATTTTTGTTGGTTTAACTGAAATAATTTTATCTAAAACTTCTTCAAAATAATTATTATTTTTTTCTTCAACATATTGTTTGCCAGATTTTTTTGTAGTAATTTTTGCTTTTTTATCAATTGAAAATTGATTTACAAAAGCTAATTGTGCTACCTCATCATCGATTAATACAACTAAAAGATTTGAAGAAGCACTTTCTTGTTTTGCTTTTTCAAGTCTTTCTATTTGCCACTTCTTTATTACTTTTTTTATAAAAGTTACTTTATCGTTTACAAAAATATCAATGCTTTGATGGCTTTTAAGTTCAATGAATTCTTTTGGACTTCCTCCAACAATAATTCCGCTGATTTTTAAGTTCTCACTAAATTCTTGAAAGTGAACATTTTCAACTTCTATTTCTACAAACATAGTCTGTCTAATAGTTTTTTCGCCTTCCTTGCTTGGTTTTATTTTTCGATCAGTCTTACCTTTAACTAAATCGTTAGTATCGATAACTTTTTCTAAATGCCAAAGATCATTTAGATTTTCAGGGATTACAACGATTTCCCCGAATTTTTTGTCGATTTTTAGTATTTTCATAGAAAACTAGTTTTTGGAAACAATTTTAAATCACTTCTAAACTTAATTAGTGCTATGGTATCAAGAAAAGGAGCACTCGATTCAATTTCGGTTGTAGAAGCAATAATTAAAGACAAGAGTGGAAAAATTCTTTTGTTAAAAAGAAGTAAGAATAATCATTACTATCTTGGAAAATGGCAGCTTCCTGGTGGGAAAGTTGAGTTTGGAGAAGATATTCAAAAAGCAATAAAAAGAGAAATTTATGAAGAAACTGGCATAAAATATTTTGGAATTCAACTTGGAAAAGTATTTTCTCTTAAAAGTATCTTTGATGGAAAAAAGAGCAATGTATTTTTGATGGTTTTTGAAGGAGAACTTAAAGGTAAAATAATTCTTTCAAATGAACATTCCCAAGCAAAGTTTGTTTCAATGAATTCAATAAAAAAAGCATCTTTGTGCCCACTTTCAAAAAAAGCCTTGTTTGGATAAATTCTATTTGTAATATTTTCCATTTTTTTTCTGTTCACGATCAAGTACAGAATCTTTTTTATTAATTCGTGGTCTTTTTGTTTCATTATCCCTTCGAACGGTAATATCTAAATACTCAAGAAGATTATTCATGCCAGTAGTCACATCATATGGACCAGTGGCATTTCCTTTTATTGACGGTTCGCCTTTAAACACCATTATCTTATCACTTACATAATCAATAAATGTTAGATCGTGATCAATGATTATTGAGGAACAATCTCGAACATCTATGTGGTTTCTAATTGTTTTTCCAACAACAAGACGTTGTTCAACATCAAGATAAGCACTTGGCTCATCAAGCAAATAAACATCTGCGTCTTTGCTAAGACAAAGGGCAATTGATAAGCGTTGCATTTCCCCACCAGAAAGAGTTTTTGCTTTTTTCTCCATTAATCCTTCAAGTTCAAGTGGCTTTAGTAAACTGTTTTTTATTTCTTCAAGATTCACATTAATAAATAATTCACTAACAGTCTTTTCTCCAGTATAAGAAATGTATTGAGGTTTGTAAGAAACTTTTACTTTTGTTTGTATTTTTCCTTTATCGGGTTTTATTTCTCCAGCTAAGATTTTCATAAAGGTTGTTTTTCCAATTCCGTTCGGTCCAACAATCCCAACAACTTCATTTTTGTTTATTTCTTTTTGTTCTATTTCTAAGCTAAAGTCTCCAAGTTTTGTTTCAAGATTGGGCCATTCAATCATTTTCTCAAAACCCTTTTCTGTATTAATTTCTGCTTTTGAAAAGAAATCAATTTTATAATCACGAAAACGATAATTTTCTTCTCTTGAATGTCCTTCTAAATAATCATTAATTCCTTCCCTTGTAGTTTTTATTTGAGAAACAAATCCATACACTCTTGGTTTTCCATACATCAAGTGAACAAAGTCACTCAAATAATCAAGTAAAATAAGGTCGTGTTCAACAACTAACACCGAAGCATGCACAGCCAAGTTTCTAATAAATTTTGCAACTCGAAGTCTTTCTTTTATATCAAGAAATGAAGTTGGTTCGTCAAAAAAATAAAGTTTTGCTTTTTTAAGTCCAGTAGCAGCAATTGCAACTTTTTGAAATTCTCCACCTGATAAATCAACAGCATTTCGATCAAGGATTTTTTCAAGTGCAAGTTCGCCAACAACACTATCCAGTCTGTTTTCATCATCAACTTTTTTCAGGAGATCAATAACTTTTCCAGTTGCTTTTATTGCTTCTACATTTTGTGGTTTAATCGCAACTTCGCTTCCAGCGTATAATTCTTCAAAATAAGTTTGTGCTTCTTTTCCACGATAATATTCAATAACTTTGTCACGAATTCCTTTTTTTTCTCCAAAGTTTTGAATTATTTCTCCTGATAATATTTTCAAAATGGTTGTTTTTCCAATTCCATTTCTACCAATAAGTCCAATTGTGTTATTTTCTTTTGGTATTGGTAATCCATGTAATCTAAAATGATTTTTTCCAAACGAATGAATAGGTTCATCCAAATCAATATTGATATTCACAATGCTAATTGCATTAAATGGACAACGGTTTTGACAAATTTCACATCCAATGCATAGTTCTTCTGAAATAATTGGTTTTTCACCATTGTTATAAGTAATACATTCTTTGCCGGTTCGATTGACTGGGCAAACCTTTTCGCATAAGTAATTTCCGCATTTTTCAAAATTACAGTTATCATAATCAATTACTGCAATTCTTTTTTTTCCTTTCATAAAAAATAAAAATCGCAAAAGTAATATATATGGTAACTTTTTAGTCATATTTTTGAACAATTATGTTTTTGGTTAAATTATTGCTAAAATAACCATCTTTTTTAGAATCGATTTCTGTTTGACAATTAAGTGTTGCAATGGCTGTATTAGCATCTTTATTTGAATTAAAACCAGTTATTATACAGGAAGTATAAGGCATGTCTAAAATTTCACTAATGTTTTGTTTACTCGTATCAAGACAAAAATTTATTTCAGTAATAGTTTTTTCCCAATTACAATCTTGACTCATTTGCAACATTAAAATTTCATAATTGCTTATTCTAATTTTTAGTTCTGAAAAATTAGAATTGTATGAAATATCCTGCGCAGGGCTCATTGATAGTAATAATATTGCTACAACAAAAACACTTGCAGCTACCAAAACTGTTGCGAATCCTTTCATGTGTATCCCTCACAAATACTGCTCCTTAAAATACTTCCAAGAAAGTATTCAAAGTAATCTCCACAAACAATTAAGTCTCCAGTTGTATTGACATAATTTTCATTAAAATAAACTGCTGTTATTCTTTTGCTTTGATTTGACAAGTTAACTAAATTTTGATTTTCTATCTCAGAATTATTTCCAGTCAATACAACCCCCATTGCAATTGCCAAAATAATTATTGCAATCATAACTTCAAGAGTAAACATCAATCCGCGTCTATTCATTTACTCACCTTCAAATTTAACACACGTTTTTCCAAATTACCACTACAACTTCCATGAATACAAGCATTAACATCAACAAATTGTGCTCCGTCATTACAATAAAGCACGTTTAGATTAATTGCATATATTTGTTTGCCTGCATGGGGATCATTTTTTCCATTAATACTAAAACTATCAAGTGCTAAACTTACATTGTAATCAGCCAAACCAATTTTTTCTTTTATTTCAGGTAAAGTAAATAAATCAATTTTGTCAAAATCAAAAGAGTATGCTAAGAAAGTATTAGTGTCAGTTTTACAAGTGAATTCATTAGAATTTGTTAAAGTAATTGCTGCTGCTTCACTTCTATTTGAAAGTTCAGAGATAATTCCATTT
>JABHJM010000060.1 GCA_018691995.1 Candidatus Iainarchaeum sp. | reverse complement strand
TTGTCCAAGTTCTTCAAAAAGATAAGCAAAATTTCTAGCATGTCGCCTTCTAAAATTCCAAAAAGTAATTGGGGCGTTACTTCTATAAACTTTTTTTAATTCAGCATGAACTTTCCCAAAGTGATAAGCTTTTTTTGGCATATATTAATTATTCATTTAATTCTTTAATAATCTTTTGGATTCTCCCAATAGCTTGTTTATTCTTACTCTGTTTAAATTTATTTAGTCGTGATTTTATTTCTTTCAAACCAGCTTCGCGAACTTTTGTGTCATCAATAATTCCAATTTTAGCAGCATTTAAACCCATGTTGGTTGGCGAATTGTATTTTTGCATATAATTTTTCTTACTTGTTAGTTTTGTAATAATTTTTTTAAGAATTGGAAACGCATTAATATCTCGATTATAATTAACAGCATTCTTTTTGTACTTTTTTTTATGGAATGGGTCAATTTCTAAATAATCTTTTATATCCGCAGTTGCAGCTTCATAAGCCAAATTTACTTCATGATCCAATGGGAGATTCCAAATTGGAAAAGTTTCTATTTTTGCATACCCTGCATCTTTCTTTTCTTTTCCAAGATGATAGATTTGAGTTAGACAAAAAAACATTTTTCCATTATTAGCACCAGCACCAGTAACAACAATGATTTTTTTGTTTGTTGTAAGTTTTGGTTGATCAATAAAACCAAATTGTGAAAAGGCACTTCGAAAATCAGGGTATCCTTTGATAAAAGTAGTGACAATTGTTTCAAAACCTATCTTTTCTACTTTTTCAATAAAATCAAGGGCTAATTTTTGTCCAGAAAAAAAAGTAATTGCGACTCCAATAATATCTAATTGTTTTGAAAGTTTTTTTATTTCTTGCAAAGCAGTTTTTGAAAGTTTTTCTTTTGAATTTCCCCAATTACGATTTTTTTCAAGTTCAATTGCATTAACACAATAAACAACTCCAACCTTTTTTCCAAAACTCTTAATTAAGTTTAATTTATTTTTTGGATTATACCCAGGTAATACACGAGAAGCATGTCCGTCATATAATAAGTGTCCGCCAATTTCAAGATATAATTTATGAAATTTACTCGCTCGTTCCAATACAAGTTTTTTTTCTTCTTTTAAATAAATTTCATTATTGAATGCTTTTGTTTTTATCATTATGAAGTGAGGTTTTCACAATTAATAATTCTTTTCTTTTGTGTTTTTTTGAATAAATAATTATTGGAAATCTGAGTCAACACATGTTTCGCTTGGACAAACCCCGTCTTCAGGGTATTCTGAAAAAGATTCTTTACCATCTGTATTTTTTATGATTACTGAAAACATTTTCAAATTTCTATCAAAATTATATATTTGATCATTACACCCAATCGATTTGGTTTCATCACACCCTTCACAAGTGTCATCAAAGGTAATTTTTATATGGTGTGAATGATTGGGATCTCCTTTATAGTTAATAGTCACGGTTTTTTTCTCTCCAGCACGAGCATCAATTCCTGTTAAATCAATCAATTCAGTTATTGATTCGCCAGTATCATTATCTGTAATAATTATTTCCATTTCAGTAATTAAGTCAAATTCAGAAACATCTCCTCCTCAAATACTTTGATAATTATTAGTTATTGGGAATGCACAATATCCATTAGGGTTTGATTCGCTACAATAGATTAATGAATTAGCACTAGCCCAGGAGTGATCAGCTGCAATAATTTCAATTCCATAACCAAAGTTTTTTACTCGCAGGTCATGAAATGCGTCAAATACTTCCACTTCACTAAAATCAGTTTGATCTTGTCCGCCTTCAAGTGCCCCAGTAACAGCGATAATTACAATTGCAACTACAAGGACTGCTGCTGCAATGATTAGTAAGTATTCAATAGCCCCTTGTCCCTTTGTATGCATATTAAATCAAGGATTTTCGCTAATAAAAACTTATTTATTTACTTGTGTGACAAAAATAAGTATGAAAATATATTTGATGAGGCATGGAGAAACCACTGGCGATGAAGAGAATCGTTATGGTGGAGATTATGATGATCATTTAAGTCAGAATGGTAAAGAACAAGTAAACAATTTGGCAAAAAAATTAGAAGGAAAAGATATTGAAATTATTTATCATTCTTCATTAATACGGGCAATTGAAACTGCACAAATTGTTGGAGAAAAATTAAGTATAAATTTAATCGAAATTAAAGGTATAAAAGAAAGAAATCATTATGGTGAATTAACAGGCCTTACAAAAAAAGAAGCAAAAGAAAAGTTTCCTGATGAAGTTGAAGAATTAGAACATGATCCAATTTATCATAAATTGCCTCATTCAGAAGACTATTATGAGTTTGCAGAACGTGTTATCAATGCATTTAATGAAATTAGCGAAAGTGAACATGAAATAATTGCAATTGTTACTCACGGAGGCCCAATAAAAATAATTTTTAGAGAATTAATTGGATTTGAAGTTGAAGGTTTAGAAGATTGTGCAATTATCGAAATTGAAAAAGAAGGAGATAATATTGAAATAATTGGAATGGACGGAATAGAAAGTATAACTCCAAATTAACAAGCTTTTTATCTTCTTTTAACTCTAATATTAATTATGCCAAGAAATAGTACTGCTTATCGAGACTTTTTAGCAAAAATGCGTGATCCAAAAGTAGCTAAGAAAACTCATGGAGTAATGCCTGTAAAAATGATGAAAGATGCGCGATTTGTTATTGATAGAGTGCTTAAATCATGGCAAGAAATTGTAGCTGCGAGTCCAAAAACAAGAGAATCTTTAGGACGCGCATTAAAAAGAATTTATGGAATTAATTTCAAACAATTACAAAAAGAAGCTCGAATGGCATATATTGAACAACATTGTAATAAGCCTGATAGAGTGCTTATGAAAACTCTTGGCATAAAATCTTCTGCAACCATGACTGCCCTTACTAATGAATTACGAGCACAAGATAGACTTCCAAAAGTTGCAAGAGTTACTATGACAAAAGCACATGGGGTAACTTTTGAAAGACATGCAAGGCCATTTGAAATTATTATGTTAATTAAATGGTTTCCTGTTTCTGCGAGTCTTACTGCAAAGCAATTGGCTTGGTTTTTAGATAAAAAAGTTCAAAATGTTAATGAAACTTTAAAAAAATTAAGAGAACAGGGGTTTGTAAAAGTGTCGGGAAAAAAAGGATCGGCTTTTGTATATTCAATAACTCCAAAAGGAGAAACTTGGAGTTTTAGATTAAATGAGGCGATGAGAGATCGACTTGCACGTGTTGAAAATACTAAGCCAGGAATAAATCAAGTTATTAAAAGATTTGAACGCCGTAAAAAGGCAATTTATACTTTGCAATTAGAATTACAAATGCAAGGACATAAATTTGATTCTGCTAAAATTCAAAGTGTACTAACAGAAGTTAGTTCTGAATTAATAAGGTTAAAAAGAAAAAGAACAAAAATGCTTTCTTAATTTTTTAAAAGTCTTTGAACACGTTCAAATGGTAATCCGCTTTCTTCGCAGAGGGCTATAACTTTTTCTTTGTGGTTTTTTAGCCCTTTCCAATCAATAATGATTTCAGTAGCACCTGTTTTTTCAATCATTTGTGTAAGTAAGTTTGAATCAAGTTTTTCAAGCATGTACATTGGGCAAATATGTCCAAAAGAATAATTTTTTCGAATGGCAAGTTTTGTAAAATCAGGAGCATAATGCCCTCCCCCAATGCCAATAGCAATCACATCATTATTTTCTTTGTTAGTATTTTTAGTAACTACATTTGCAATTATTTCTGCACTTGCTTCTTGTTTCCATTCATCTTCACTACTTCCAAGTTCAATAAAACAAACTGATTTGTTTGTAAATGGGCCGTGGTGTGTAACTTCAAAACAAACCAAATGATCTGAATTATTATTTGTGGCGAGCCCTCTAAGTAAATTCGTTTGAATCAATGGCATAGAATTAACTAAGGTTTTTTCTTTCCCACCATATTCAGCTTTATCAAAGTTTCCAAGAGAATGAGTAGTAAAAGATTTGGTTCCTGCAGCACTTTTGTGTTTTGAAAGAACAATTATTTGTTCTTCACTAACTGTATCTAGGGGCAAATCAATTTCATCTTCATCAAATTCGTACATTTTAGCCCAAGAAGGAATGCCAATTTCTTTTATTTTTTTTGCAATATTATTACTTGCAATACTAGAATTTGAATAAGCAATTGCAATCATTTTTTCACTTCGCAAAACCATGTTTTTTTAATGCGACTAATAATTGTTCTCTTTTTGGGTCGGGATTTATTCGAGGATTTTTACTTGTTTTTTGGGCATGCAATAAACTAAATGCTGCTTCGGGGGTACTTAATGCTTCAAAAAGTTCCTTGTAATCATATGCAACGGTACTATTTGTAGCAATAACTGGTTTTGGTAATAGCCCAGCTCTTTTAGCTTTACTAAGTATGCCAATAGGAAAATCAAAATGTTCTTCAAAAGTAGTAAGGGTAACTATTCCTGTAGGGTGTTTTTTCTTTACTCGTCTTAGTTCTGCACGAAGAGTGCCTTCACTTCTAAAGTCTTTAGCATAATGTCCGCTCCACATTACTTTTTCTTCTAAAGCAATTTCCATCCATCTTCTTGCTCTATTTGAAACTCCAGTTCTTCTTACTGCCATATTAATATTATCGGCATAAAACTTTAAGTACCTTTTTAAATATTATTTTTCCCTTTTATTTTGAGAGGTGGTTAAATGCCAGTTGAATACGGAGAATTTAAAGGAAATAAAATGATCATTTTGAAAAGAGATGAAAATGATAACTTTCCATTCCAATTTGGAAAAGGAAAAGCAAGATTAATTGCTGAAAACTTAGATGCAATTAAAGCATTTGCAGAAGAAGAGTAAGTCAAAAAAGACTTATTCTACTTTCTTTTTTTTATTATAGTTAACTATTTATTCTAGTTTAGCTTAATTCTAGCATGAGCTTAAATAGCATGTTTAATCCAAAAAGTGTTGCTGTAATTGGAGCAAGTAACACTCCTGGAAAAGTGGGGTATGCAATAGTAAAAAATATGTTAGATGCTGACTTTGAAGGAAAAATTTATCCTATTAATTTAAAAGAAAAAAAAGTTCAAGGGCTTCGCGCATACGCTTCTGTAACAAAAGTTGCTGGGAAAGTCGATTTGGCAATAATTGTAATCCCATCAAAATTTGTTCCAAGTGTGATGAAAGAATTAGTAAAAAAAGGAACAAAGAATGTAGTAATAATTACTGCTGGTTTTGGAGAAGTTGGAACGCAAGGAATAAAGTTACAAGAAGAGATTTCAAAAATTGTTGAAAAAAATAAAATGAATGTTGTTGGTCCAAACACTCTCGGGATAATAAATTCTAGTAATGGACTTAATGCAAGCTTTGCAGCAAATTTCCCAAGACAAGGAGAAATTGCAATCGTTTCACAAAGCGGAGCACTATGTACGGCAATTTTAGATTGGGCAAGACAAGAAAAAGTTGGTTTTAGCAAATTTATTTCAACAGGAAATAAAGCATTTCTTGATGAAGGGGAATACTTCGAATATTTAGAAAATGATCCTATGACAAAAGCAGTTTTTGTTTATATGGAGTCAGTTAAAGGGTATGAACAATTTTTAGAAAATGCTTATTCGCTCGCAAAGAAAAAACCAGTTGTTTTAATTAAATCAGGTAGAAGCCCTGAAGGAAAAAAGGCAGCTTCTTCTCATACGGGGGCAATAAGTGGAAATGATGAAATTTTTACAATTGCTTGTAAAAAAGCAAATGTTTTGCGAATGAATTCAATTGAAGGTTTTTTTGATATGGCAAAACTTCTTTCAAGAATAAAAGAAATGAATAAATTTTGCCTAGCGGTTGTAACAAATGCAGGAGGGCCAGGGGTAATTGCAGCAGATTCTGCATCAAATCATAAATTTCCTCTTCCAAGATTTAGCAAAAAAACACTTGACACAGTAAAAAACATTAATCCACATGCTTCAAATCCGCTAGATTTAATTGGGGATGCAAAACCAATTGATTATAGGACTGCACTAACAGTTTTACAAGATGATAAAAATGTAGATCTTGTTTATGTGTTACTTACTCCACAAAGCATGACAGATCCTGATCGAGTTGCGGACATAATAGTGGATTTGAATAAACGCTTGCCAATAATGTGTTCTTTTTTAGGGGGAGTTGGAGTAAGCCATGCGAGAAGATACTTACGAGAACATAATATTGTTGAATTTGTTACGCCAGAACGAGGAATAAAAGCTTTAGCTAGATTTCGTGATTATGCATTAAACAAAAAGACAATTAAAAAATTTAGCCATTCATTAAAAGCAAAAGCAAAAACAAAAAAATTAATTTCTTCAAAACAAGTTCTTAGCATACAAGACACTTTTGAAATTTTAAAAGAGTTTAATATTCCAACTGTAAAGACAGTTTTTGTTTCAAAGAAAAAAGATCTTGATAAGTTAAAATTAAAATTGCCTGTTGCATTAAAAGCAGCTAGTGGAATTCCTCATAAAACAAATTATGGGCTTGTAAAGGCAGGAATTAAAACACATAAAGAACTTGAAAAAGAAGTTGTGCGAATGCAAAAAATTCTCAAAAAGATGAAAAAACCCTCGACTTTAGCAGTACAAGAAATGGTAAAGGGAGAAGAGGTTTTAGTTTCAAGTATTACTAATGAATTTGGAAAAATAATTACCTTTGGGCTGGGGGGAATATTTGTTGAAGTAATGAAAGACATTTCTCAAAAAATTGCTCCAATAAACGAAAGTGATATTGATGAGATGTTTGAAGAAGTAAAAGGAGCAGCTGTTCTAAAAGGAGCACGAACAAAAAAGAAATATAATGTTCGCGCTCTTAAAAAAGTTATAAAATTACTCAATAATTTAGCTTTAACTTATCCAGAATTACAAGAAATTGAAATGAATCCAATTATTGTAAATGAAAAGGGTGCTTATGCAATCGATGCAATAA